>JBOHBY010000921.1:0-3466 GCA_050698635.1 Spirillospora sp. | reverse complement strand
GCGCGATGATCGCCGTGCCCGCCGGCACAGTCCGGTTGGGAACCCCCGAAGCGGCCCTGGACGCCCTCGCCGGACAGCAGGCGTATCCGCGCAGCTGGTTCGAGGACGAGTCCCCGCAGCACCCGGTCGAGCTCGCGGCGTTCTGGATCGACGCGCACCCGGTGACCAACGCCGCCTTCACCGCGTTCACCGAGGCCACCGGGCACCGGACGGCTGCCGAGATCCGCGGATCCAGCCTGGTCTACGGTCCCGGCTACTGGCAGGAAACCCCGGGCGCGTGCTGGCGGCACCCCGGCGGTATCGGCGACCGGATCGACGACCGGATGGACCACCCCGTCGTCCACGTCGATTATGCCGACGCACGCGCGTACGCGGCCTGGGCCGATAGGCGCCTGCCCACCGAAGCCGAATGGGAGCACGCCGCGCACGGCCCCGACTGGCGGCCCTGGCCGTGGGGCACCACCTGGGACCGTGGCCGCGTCAACTGCGCCGAGCACCAGGCGGCCCGACCCCTCGGGGACCTGGGCGAGTGGAAGACGTGGTGGACCGAGCGCTACGCCCGGCACGGCACCGTCCCGGCCACCACCCCGGTCACGGCGTTCTCACCCGCCGGCGACTCACCGTTCGGCATGAGCGACATGGCCGGGAACGTCGCCGAATGGACCGCCACCCGCTACTGCCTTTACGATCCCGGCCGCCGCTACGACCCGCTCTACCACGCCGCCACCGGCCGCTACCAGGTCGTGCGTGGCGGCGGCTGGATGAACCTGCGCCACCAGCTGCGCACCAGCGAACGGTTCGCGATCGACCCCGCCTACGCCAGCCACGCCACCGGATTCCGCTGCGCCGCCGACACTCCGTGACCGGTTGGGAGCGTGACCGGTTGGGAGGAAGGCCGGACAACGCCCGGTAACCGGCCCTACGCTCTTGGCGCATGAAGGTCCTCATCTCCGGCGGCGCCGGATACATCGGTTCCACCATCGCCTCGGCCTGCCTGGACGCCGGGAGCACCCCGATCATCCTGGACAACCTGGTGACCGGCCGCCGCGAGTTCACCGCCGAGCGGACCTTCTACCAGGGCGACATCTATGACGCCGCCCTCGTCGACCAGATCTTCACCGACCACCCCGACATCGCCGCCGTGGTGCACTGCGCGGCGCTGATCGTCGTCCCGGACTCGGTCGCCGACCCGATCGGCTACTACCGCGCCAACGTCACCAAGAGCCTGGAATTCGTCGCGAGCCTCATCCGCAACGGCTGCAACCGGATGATCTTCTCGTCGTCGGCGTCGATCTACCGGCCCGACTCGGGCGACTTCACCGTCGACGAGAACTCGCCGCTGGACCCCCAAAGCCCCTACGCCCGCACCAAGACGGTATGCGAGGGCATGTTCGCCGACATCGCCGCCACCCAGCCCATCCGGATCCTGTCCCTGCGCTACTTCAACCCGATCGGCGCCGACCCCAAGATGCGCACCGGGCTCCAGCTTCCCCGCCCCTCCCACGCGCTGGGCAAGATGATCCAAGCACGCGATGAGGGCCGCCCGTTCACCATCACCGGAACCGGCTGGCCCACCCGCGACGGGTCGGGGATCCGCGACTACGTCCACGTCCAGGACCTGGCCGCCGCGCACCTGGCAGCGCTCACCCGCTTCGACACGCTGCTGCCCGGGACGGCGGGCTCGACCGCGATCAACCTCGGCACCGGAACCGGAACCACCGTCCGCGAACTCCTGGACGCCTTCAACCAGGTCGTCGACACCCCGATCACCGCGGCCGAGACCGGGCCACGGCCCGGCGACGTCGCCGGCGCCTACACCCGAAGCGACCGCGCCGCCCGGCTCCTGGACTGGGCACCCCACTACTCCCTCACCGAGGGCATCGCCCACTCCCTGCAATGGGCCGCCCAGCGCGACCAGATCCTCAACACGGCGTCCGATTAACCGGACCCGCGCGGGCACAATCCACAGCGCGCCGTCCGAGCTCGCCGGTGCGGCGACGGGAGGACCGCCGACTGAAACCGCAGCGGAGCTTGATGACGCCGTTCCCCGGCCGCAAGTGGCGGGCTAGGCAGGTACGCCGGAACGCGCCACGAGCGTCACAGCCGTCGCCGGTGCGGCCGACCCAGGAGTCATCGGACAGTGGCGGTCCAGGCGCCGCGGCGCAGGTGGATCACACCGTCCGGGTCGATGCGGACCTTGGCTCCGCGTACCGGCAGGTCACCGCTCATGTTGAGGCGGTGGCGGATCTTCTCCAGGATGTCCCATAGGCGGCGCGGGCCGGCCTGGTGGACGGTCGGAGGGTCGCCCCGGCGCCCGGTCGCCCTTGCCCATGATCCGTCAGCGTGGAGCATCCAGGCGGTTCGCTGCCCGTCAGGACGCTGCTCGAAGTGGTGCTGGATATCAGGTGCGGTGAGTTCAAGCATTGATTGCAGGTCCCACGCCTCGATGACGTCGAGGACGGGATATCGGCCGGTGGTGACGGCGTCGCCGTCGAGGTCTTTGACGGCGACATGGACCTCGGCGGGGGGCGGCGGGTAGTCGCCGCCCGATCGGGTCGCCATGAATCCGGCGCGGTCGCGCTCGACCCACCCGACTGCGCCACCGTCCTCGGTTTTGTCTGCGGTGATGATCAGGGTGGTGTTGGTGACGGTCGTCACCAGCCGTCCTGCGGGTTTGAGCGCGGCGAGCCAGGCCGGCGGGATCGGCCGGACGGAGACCATCGACACGATCCGGTCGTAGGTGCCGGGCAGTGGTCCCGTCGCGTCGAGGGTCGCGATGGTGGGGTGCCGGTCGATCTCGGCGAGCCGTTCGGCGGCGACCTTGGTCAGGTACGAGTCGATGTCGATGCTGGTGACACGCTCGTCGCCGAGAAAGGCCGACAGGACACCGGCCGAGTAGCCCGACCCGGTACCGACGTCCAGCACGTGGGAGTCCTCGGCGATGCGGGCGTGGCGGAGCATCCCCACGACCAGACCGGGCAGCGTCGACGACGATGTCGGGCGGCCGGTCACCCGGCTGGCTTCGGGGGCTTGGTCGGCGTGCGTCGTCCCGACGCGGGTCACCAACGTGCGGTCGCTGTAGGCGATGCGTAGCCATTCGGCTTCGTCGGCCGTCCCGTCGCGCACGTTCCACGCGTCGCCGTCGGCCTGCCACCAGCCGGGGACGAATCGATGCCGGGGTGTGGTGGCGATCGGCGCGTACCACCGCGACCCTCGGTGCGCTGCCGTCTCCGCGAGGCGCGCGGCGTGATCTTTCCAGGCGTGCTCAATCATCGTCGTAAGCAGGGTTACACGCCTCGTTCTCGGCGGGGGAGCAATCGTTGCCGTCGCTGCTGGGGTTGCAGGCGTGAACGGTCCCGGCTCGGCGGGGAATCGCCGCAACGATCCGGTGCCACGCCTCGCCGTTGAGCAGGTCCGCGAGCGGCGTTTCAGTCACGTTCCCGGCGTCGAAGCCGCGTCCGAGGAC
>JBOHBY010000920.1:0-3341 GCA_050698635.1 Spirillospora sp. | reverse complement strand
CTGCACGCGCAGGCCGTCCGCGAGCAGCGGCGGCTCGGCGTGCGGGTGCCGGCCAAGGGCGGTTCGGGCGGCCGCAACTCCCGGCTGCCGGGCGGGCTGTCCAAGCGCGAGTACGAGGTCGCGTCGCTGGTCGTCGAGGGCTGCACGAACTCGCAGATCGCCGAGCGGCTGTTCGTCAGCATCCGGACGGTCGAGACGCACCTGTCGCACATCTTCGCCAAGTTCGGGGTGAGCTCCCGGGTCGGCGTGGTGAACGCGCTCTCCCGCGCCGTCCCGGACCCGGGCGCCCCGACCACCGACTGACCCGCGCCCCGCTCACCACTCCCACTCCCACTCACGCCGCCGTCCCGTCTGGCGGGACGGCGCCGTCCCCTGCGCCCTTGTAAGTCCCAAATGCGTGGTTCCAGAACTTCCGCGCCGCGAGGACCGTCACAGTAGTAACGGATAGCGGCACGAACCCGTCCCGCCCCTGCTCACCAGGTTCCGGGAAAGAAGTACGGGTTTACCACGATGCCCCGTATCGGCGGGTCACAGCATCATCGTTGCGGGATAAATGGAGGTGACCAGAGATGGCACGAGTGATCCCCCGGTTCACGCTCGACGGCGTGAAGGATGCGGACATATCGACGTATCCGGTCACGACCGAGGACGGTCTCGGCCTGCAGCTGACCAGGTTCCTGCGCGAGGAGACCGAGGACGTCGTCCTGCTCGTGCACGGGCTCACCTCCTCCAGCGACCTGTTCACCATGCCGGAGATCCCCAACCTCGCCTCGCACCTGCTCGACAACGGGTACACCGACGTGTGGGCGCTCGACTTCCGGATGAGCGGCCGCTACCCGTACGACACCGAGACGCACCGCTACAGCCTCGACGACATCGCCCTGTACGACTTCCCGCCCGCGCTCGCGGAGCTGCGCCGGCACATCGGGGACCGCAGGGTCCACGTCATCGCGCACTGCCTCGGCGCGGTGTCGTTCTCGATGGGCCTGTTCGCCGAAACCGTCACGGGCATCGCGTCCCTGACGTGCAACAGCGTGTCGTTGACCCCGCGCGTGCCGAAGTGGTCGAGCCTCAAGCTCGGCCTCGGCACCTGGTTCCTGGAGTACGTCGTCGGGCTGCCGTTCCTCGACCCGAGGTTCGGTGACGCGCCGCGGTACACGCGCCCGTGGATGCTGTCGCGGACGGTGTCGCTGTTCCACCGCGAGTGCAAGGTCCGCGCGTGCCACATGCAGAGCTTCCAGTGGGGGGCGGGCAAGCCCGCGATGTACGAGCACGACAACCTGCTGCCCGAGACGCACGAGCGCGTCGCCGACATCTGCGCCGCGTCCGGGCTGAACTACTACCGGCACGTCCGCAAGATGGTCAAGGCCGGCCACTCGGTGAAGTACGCGCCGCGGGACGCGCGCTACGACAGGCTCCCGCAGAACTATCTGGCGAAGGCGTCCGACGTGGAGACGCCGATGCTGCTGCTCGCGCCGGGCAACAACAAGGTCTTCACCGACTCCAACGTCCACCTGCACAAGCTCCTGGAGAAGGCCGCGCCCGGACGCCACGAGCTGGCCGTGCTGCCCGGCTACGGGCACCTCGATCCCCTGATCGGCAAGAACTCGCACATCGACGTCTTTCCGCGGATCGTCGACTTCCTCAAGCGCAACAGCGCATGAAGACGCCAGCGACGACGACGCCGACGACGGCAGCGGAAGGTTCGGTTCGATGAGTGACGACACCAGGGACGACGACGTGGAGCACGTCGACGCGGTCGTGGTCGGGTCCGGGTTCGGCGGATCCGTCGCCGCGTACCGGCTCGCGGACGCCGGGCAGTCGGTCGTGCTGCTGGAGCGCGGCCAGCCGTACCCGCCGGGCTCCTTCCCCCGCTCGCCCGCCCAGATGGGACGGGCCTTCTGGGACCCGGCCGCCGGGCTGTACGGCATGTACGACGTGTGGAGCTTCAAGGGCTGCGACTCGGTCGTGTCCTCGGGCCTCGGCGGCGGTTCGCTGATCTACGCGAACGTGCTGCTGCGCAAGGACGAGCAGTGGTTCGTCACCGACGGCCCCGACGGCTCGCAGACGCCGTGGCCGATCTCCCGCGCCGACCTCGACCCGCACTACGACGCGGTCGAGACGATGATGGGCGCGACGCCGTACCCGCTCGACCAGGTGCCGTTCGACGACACCCCGAAGACGCACGCGATGCAGGACGCGGCGGCCGAACTGGGCCTCCAGTGCACGCTGCCGCCGCTCGCCGTCAGCTTCGCCTCCCATCCCGGCGGCAAGCCGGCGATGAGCCTGCCGATCGCGGACGCCGGGTACGGCAACATCCACGGCGTCCCGCGGCGGACGTGCCGGCTGTGCGGCGAGTGCGACATCGGCTGCAACGAGGGCGCCAAGAACAGCCTCGACCACAACTACCTGTCGGCGGCGGCGCACCGCGGCGCCGACATCCGCGTCTCCCACGAGGTGAAGGCGCTGCGGCCGCGGCCGGGCGGCGGGTACGAGGTCGACTACGTCCAGCACGAGCCTCCGCCGGCCCTGTCGCTGCGCAAGCGGCGGCGCCTGCCGCTCCGGACGATCACGTGCGACCGGCTGATCCTGGGCGCCGGCACCTACGGCACGACGTTCCTGCTGCTGAAGTCGCGGGACGCGTTCCCCGGCCTCAGCGACGCGCTCGGCAGCCGGTTCAGCGGCAACGGCGACCTGCTGACGTTCCTGATGCGGGCCACCGACCGCAACCGGGTCCGCCCGCTGAACGCCAGCCGCGGCCCGGTGATCACCACGGCGATCCGGCTGCCGGACAAGCTGGACGGCGTACCCTGCGCGGGCCGCGGCGGCTACATCCAGGACGGCGGCTACCCCGGTTTCGCCGACTGGATCTTCGACGTCGGAGACATGCGCAACGACGTCCAGCGCGCGGTGAAGTTCCTGTGGGACCGGTTCACCGACCTGTTCCGCGAGGCGCCCGACACCAACCTGTCCAAGGAGATCTCGGACCTGATCGGCGACGGCACCCTCACGGTCAGCTCGCTGCCGCTGCTCGGCATGGGCCGCGACACCGCCGACGGCCGGCTGCACCTGAAGGACGACCGGCTCGCCGCGGACTGGACGACCAAGACCAGCGAGGAGCTGTTCAACCGGGTCCGCAAGACGATGCGGGGCATCGCGGACGTGCTCGGCGCCGACTACGCCGACAACCCGATGTGGTTCCGCAAGCGCATCGTCACCGTGCATCCACTCGGCGGCGCCCCCATGGGCGCCCACCAGGGCGAGGGCGTCTGCGACGCCTTCGGCGAGGTGTTCGGGTTCCCGGGTCTCTACATCGCCGACGGGGCGGCGATGCCGGGACC
>JBOHBY010000919.1:0-4474 GCA_050698635.1 Spirillospora sp. | reverse complement strand
GCGGGACGGCGGGCACGGCCACCGGCGACGGCTGGCGGCTCGCGACCGCGTTCCCCGCCGGGATGGTCGCCTTCACCGCGTGGACGATGCTCGGGATGCTGTGGGCCTGGGACGTCGCCGCCCGCCTCAACCAGGCGCGCGGGATGGCCGCGGAACTGGCCGTCAAGGACGAGCGGCTCCGCTTCGCCGCCGACCTGCACGACATCCAGGGCCACCATCTGCAGGTCATCGCGCTGAAGAGCGAGCTGGCCGCCCGCCTCGCCGAAGCCGACCCGACCCGTGCCGCGGCCCAGATGGCGGAGGTTCAACGCCTCGCCATCGACGCCCTGCGAGACACGCGCGCGGTCGTCCAGGGATACCGGCGCACGACGCTGGACGCGGAACTCGCCAACGCGGCCAAGGTCCTGTCCGCCGCCGGAATCGAGGCGCACGTGGAACAGGAATCGAGCCCGGACGTCCTCCCGGACACGGGCCGCCACCTCCTCGGCCTCGTCATGCGGGAGGCGACCACCAACATGCTGCGCCACAGCCAGGCCCGGCACGCGACGCTCGGCTACCAGGTGGCGGACGGCTCGGCCCGCGTCCTGATCCGCAACGACGGCGCCACCGCCACGGCCACCGCCTCACCTCCCGGCTCGGCGGGGACGGCGGGCACCGGGCTATGCGCCCTAGCCGACCGGCTGGAACAGGCAGGCGGCACCCTCACCTGGCACCACAACGGCGAATGGTTCGAGCTGACCGGCTCCCTACCACTGCCCACCGAGGCGGACGCCCGATGATCCGCCTCCTGCTCGCCGACGACGAGGACATGCTCCGCGGCGCCCTCGCCGCGCTCCTCGAACTCGAAGACGATCTGACCGTCGTCGCCGAGGCCGCGACCAGCACCGACGCCGTCCGGCTGGCCCGCGAGCACCGTCCCGACATCGCGGTGCTCGACCTGGAGATGCCGCCCGCCGACGGGCTGCACGCGGCCGAGCGGATCCGCGCCGAGCTGCCCACGCAGATCATCCTCGTCACCCGGCACGCGCGGCCGGGCGTGCTGCGCCGCGCGCTGGCCGCCGGGGTGCGCGGGTTCGTCCCGAAGACGACACCCGCGACGCGGCTCGCCGAGATCGTCCGGGACGTCGCGGCGGGCCGCCGCTACGTCGACCCCGACATCGCCGCGTCCGCGCTGACGGAGAACGACTGCCCGCTCACCGGACGGGAACTCGACGTGCTGCGCGCGTCCCGGACGGGCGCTTCCGTCAACGAGATCGCGGCCGAAGTGCACCTCGCGCCGGGGACGGTCCGCAATTACCTGTCGTCCGCCATGGCGAAGCTCGGCGCGAGCACCCGCCACGCCGCCGCGCACCGCGCCTGGGAAGAAGGCTGGATCTGACGGACTGGCAGACGGGCGGATCAGCCCGCGAGCAGCCCCTGCATGCGGCTGATCTCGGCCATCTGCGTGGACTGGACGTCGCGCGCCAGCTCCTGGACGGTCACGTCCGTCCCCCTGTCCAGGACGTCCTTCACCATGGTCAGCGCGCCCTGGTGGTGGGTGATCATCAGTGTCAGGTAGAGCCTGTCGAACGCGCCGCCCTTCGCGTCCCGCAACCGCTTGAGCTTGTCGGGTGTCGCCATGCCCGGCATCCCGGCGTGCGCTCGGTGGCCACCGGCCTTCAGCACGGCGTCGGGGTTCTGCTCCAGCCACGACCGCATCGCCGCGATCTCGACCTTCTGCGCCGCGTCGATGCGCGACGCCAGCGACCGCACCCGCCGGTCGGACGCGCGCGACGGCGCCAGCCCCGACATCTCCAGCGCCTGCGCGTGGTGCGGGATCATCATCTGCACGAACTTGACCTCCGCCGCAGTGGGCGGCGCGGCCTTGCTCGGCCCCGCGACCTGGGTCTTGTTGGGTTCGCCCGGACGCCCCGGGACCAGCACCGTCCTAGACGGCGCGGCCTCGGGTTCGTCATCGCCGCCACCGCACCCCGCCAGCACACCCGCGGCCATCACGACCACCGCAACCGCCACCGCGATCCGGTGCCTCATCGAACCTCCCCGCGTGCAGTCGGCGCCACCCGGACCGTATCCGCAGATCGGGGCGGAATAAAGAGGTCTTTGATCACAAGATGCCGACATAAATATCCAGACCTAGGCAGAGACCCCAAAACCCTCCATACTCCGGGGAGATCAGGAACCCCGTCCACGGGGCCTTCTGGACAAAGGAGTCAGGAGTGACGGCAGCTCCCCGACGAAGAACCAGACGCAGAACCCTTCTGAGCACCATCAGCGGCATTGTGCTGGTGCTCTCGTCCGTGTTCGTCCCGGCGGCGTCGGCCGACCGGGTCCCGGGCGGCGACGAGATCAGCAAGACCCCGAACATGCACCATTTGGCGAACATCCCCAAACAGGGGCCGCTCGCCGCGCCCACCGCGTACGGGTCGGACTGGGCCTTCAAGGGCCGCTACGCCTTCGGCGGCAACTACGAGGGCTTCACCATCTACGACATCAGCCGCCCGTCGCGGCCGCAGGTCGTCACCGTCGTGCACTGCCCGGGTTCCCAGAACGACGTGTCGATCGCCGGGAACCTGCTGTTCCTGTCGACCGACAGCTCGCGCAGCGACGACTCGTGCCAGTCCGTGCCGATGCCCGCGACCGAGAAGGCCGCGTGGGAGGGCATCAAGATCTTCGACATCAGTGACGTGCGCAAGCCGCGCTACGTCAAGGCCGTCGAGACCAAGTGCGGCTCGCACACCAACACGCTCGTGCCGGGCAAGGGCACGGCCTACATCTACGTGTCGTCGTACTCGCCGAGTGACACCTACCCCGACTGCAAGACCCCGCACGACCTCATCTCGATCGTGAAGGTCCCGCTGCGGTACCCGCAGGCGGCGCACGTCGCGGCCGAGCCGGTGCTGTTCCCGGACGGCGGCAACCCCGGCGACCCGCCGGACACGCAGTGGCCGAACCAGACCCGGGCCACCTCGGGCTGCCACGACCTGACCGCCTACCCCGACCGTGACCTGATGGCCGGGGCCTGCATGGGCGACGGCGTGCTGTTCGACATCTCCGACCCGCTGAAGCCGCGCACCATCACCAGCGTGCGCGACGACGACAACTTCGCGTTCTGGCACTCGGCGACGTTCAACAACAGCGCCACGAAGATCGTCTTCACCGACGAGCTGGGCGGCGGCTCCGCGGCCACCTGCAACGCGGAGATCGGGCCCGAGAAGGGCGCCAACGCCATCTACGACATCGTCGGCAAGGGCAAGCACCGCAAGCTGAAGTTCCGCAGCTACTACAAGATCCCGCGCCACAACACCGAGAACGAGAACTGCGTGGCCCACAACGGCTCGCTGATCCCGGTGAAGGGCAAGGACATCATGGTGCAGTCCTGGTACCAGGGCGGCATCTCGGTCATGGACTTCACCGACTCCCGCAGGCCCAAGGAGATCGCCTGGCTCGACCGCGGCCCGTGGGCCGACAACCTGGAGAGGCTGGCCGGTACGTGGTCCACGTACTACTACAACGGCTACATCTACTCCAACGAGATCCAGCGCGGCCTGGACGTCATCGACCTCCGCGACCCCCGTACCGACAAGGCCAAGCGCGTCAGGCTGGACGAACTCAACGCCCAGTCCCAGCCGAACTACTTCGACTGACCCTGACCCTGACCTGCGCCTGACCTGACCGACCGACCAACCGGGTCCCCGGCCCCCGCCGCCAGGTGGGAGCCGGGGACCCGTCGCTTTCTCTGTTGGCCGCCGATCGGTGGTCGGTGGCGAATAGGTGGCGCTTCCGTGCGACCACGGATGCCCCGCCCAGCCCACCACCGGCAAGCTCAACGCATGGATTACGGCCAGTTCGTCAAGAAGCTCGTCGTCCCCCCGGGGTTCGACGTTCCCACCCGGTTGACCTACGAAGGCATCGAGGCCAGGGCGATCTCGCGCGCCGACCTGTCCGAGGATGTGCGCGGCATCAACGGCAGCCTGGAGATAATCCGCCGGACGCGCGGCGGCAAATGGCCCACGGAAAAGGTCACCGAGGAATTCAATTACGTGGACCTGGTGTGGCACGAGTGCGAGTTCCGGGACGGGTACTCGTTCGCGTACGCCGTTTACGACACGGCGGGCGCCTATCTCGGCTGCTGCTACCTGTATCCCATGGGACGGCGTACGCCGCTGACCGAGGAATTGGCGAGGTACGACGTCGATGTGAGCTGGTGGGTGACGCCGTCCGCGTACGAGAACGGTCACTACACCGGCCTGTACAGAGCGCTCCGCCAGTGGCTCGCCGACGACCTCCCGTTCACGGCGCCGTACTTCTCCAACCGGGAGATCCCGTCGTCTTGACGGGCGTGTACGGCCTTGGTCTAATCACCTCGAGACGCTGACAACGTTGTCACCCCCACAACCCCCAGGAGGCGATTCCACGTTGAGCGGTAGAGGGTCACAAAGAACGCGGCGGCGTCCCCGGCTCGCGCTCGCGGCGG
>JBOHBY010000918.1:0-3721 GCA_050698635.1 Spirillospora sp. | reverse complement strand
GTCCCATACCCGGGATAGCAGCCAGCTCTCGGCGGCCACGTCGTAACGCAGCTCGTAGACGCCGATCTCCTTGTCCGGCGTCGCCTCGACCCGCCAGAACTCCCGCTCTCCGGTGGCCTCGCCGTCGGGCTGCTGCTCCCGCCACCAGTCACGGGTCGTGACCCAGTGCTCCAGCACCCGCCGCACGGTGTAGAGCCGACCACGCCAGACGAACCGGACAGGACGTCCATCACTCACCCAGACGTCCACCGGGTCGCCGAACACGCGTGTCATCTGCCTCCCCCTCGCGCTCACCGCACGGGGGAAGAACATGCGGGCATTCGAACAAACGTTCGTACCCGAGTCTAGGGAAGCCACCACCCCACGAGCAACACGGGGGCCATCCCTGGGGTCAGCACAACTTTTTCAGGTGGTCGGCTACTGTCGCGGCTTCGGTGACGTCGGCCATGCCGCCGCCTGGCCAGAGGTAGTACCAGCCGTCGCCGCAGGGGGTCGCGACGACCATGATCTGGCGTCGGGTCCGCGGTCCTGACACGCTCAGCAGGGACTCGTCGGGGCCCGCGAGCCGCCAGGTGAGCCCGCGGGCCTCGACCTCGTGCGCTAGGGCCGCGAGGTGACGCCGGCGCGACTCGGCGATCTCCCGCCCTTCGACTACTGACACATCAGCCGCCTCAGCATGGTCCGAGGCGCCGGGCGATGACCTTCGGCTACCGTCCGGCGACAGTTGGTGACCGGCCCTCAGCATGACCCGAATCCGCGGGCCGCGCAGCGAGTTTCCGGAGAGTGGGACGGCTGTTTCCCCGCCGGTCGGGGGATGGTCCGTGTTGAGCGGCGCGACGCGCCGTGCGGCCATGCGCCAATCGCGTGCGAAGACCGTTCCGGGTGGTGGAACCCCGCCGCGCATGCGGAGGGCACGTCCGTGATAGAAGCCTGTGTGAGACGGGCGTCCACGCCGCCCGCGTCACGCGGATCAGAAGGAGCGAGCCGATGAGCGCCGTCCCCGCCGGCGACCCGTCAGGCCCCGAGAACCCAGGTGTCCCCGAGAACCCCGGCCCCCAGGAGAACCCTGGCCCCCAGGAGAACCCGGCCGCCGCCGAGCCCGCACGTGCGCTCGCGGGGCTCCGCGAGCGCAAGAAGCAGCGGACCAGGCTCGCGCTCATCGACGCGGCGCTGGAGCTGTTCCTCTCGCAGGGGTACGAGGCGACGACGATCGACGAGATCGTCGCGGCCGTGGAGGTGTCGCAGCGGACGTTCTTCCGTTACTTCGCCACCAAGGAGGACGTCGTCACGAACTTCCTCACCGAGCACGACCAGGCCATGGCGGCCGCCCTTGCCGCGCGTCCGCCCGGGGAGCGGCCGTTCACCGCACTGTACGAGTCGCTGCGCGTCATGCTGCGGATGATCGCGGAGGGCGATCCGGCCGACAGTGCCAGGTTCCGCCGGGTCCGGCAGGTGATCGAGTCGACGCCGTCGCTGATGGCGGCGCAGATGGCGCGGTACGGGCGGGCGACCGACGCGCTCGCCGCCGAGATCGCGCGGCGCGAGGACGTGGACCCCGTCGAGGATCTGCGGCCCAAGATCGTCGTCGCGTTCTTCATGGCGGTGACCAAGGCGGTGTTCGAGGACTGCGCCCGGCTCGACATCTGGGATCCGGCGACGGTCGCCGCCCGCGTGGCCGACGGCGTCGCGCGCGTCCCCGGGACGATGCGCGACTGGGTTTGAGCCCATCGGCGGTGGAATAGGCCGCTGAGCGGCTAGGTTGCCGAGATCAGCCCGCCGACCCGACAGGCAGGAGAGCTTTGGCATGCGCGCGATCGTGATCACCGAGAACGGCGGACCCGAGGTGCTGGCGCCCGCGGAGCGCCCGGTCCCGGAGCCGGGGCCCGGTGAGGTGCTGATCGACGTGGCGGCGGCCGGCGTCAACTTCATCGACGTGTACTACCGGACGGGCGCGTACCCGCGGCGGCTTCCGTACACGCCGGGGATCGAGGCGGCGGGGACGGTCACGGCGGTCGGCGACGGCGTCCGGGGCGTCGCGGTGGGCGACCGCGTCGCCTCCAGCGATGTGGACGGCGCCTACGCGGCGAAGGCCCTGGTGCCGGCGGGCAGGCTCGTCCCCGTCCCGGACGGGGTGGACCTGGAGGACGCGGCGGCGTCGCTGCTGCAGGGCATGACCGCGCACTACCTGACGCGGGCGACGTATCCGATCCAGGCGGGCGACACCGTCCTTGTGCACGCGGGTGCCGGCGGGATGGGGCTGCTGCTCACGCAGGCGGCCAAGGCCCTCGGCGCCAGGGTGATCGCGACGGCGTCCACGCCGGCGAAGGAGAAGCTCGCGAGCGACGCGGGCGCGGACGTCACGATGGGGTACGACGGTTTCGCCGACCGGGTCAGGGAGCTGACCGGCGGCGAGGGCGTCGCGGCCGTGTACGACGGCGTCGGCGCGCCCACGTTCGACGGGAGCCTGGCGAGCCTGCGGCGCCGCGGGACCCTGGCGCTGTACGGGGCGGCGGGCGGGAAGGTGCCGCCGTTCGACCCGCAGCGCCTGAACGCGGCCGGTTCGGTGTTCCTCACCCGGCCGACGCTCGGCCACTACATCGTGACCCGCGAGGAGCTGGTGGAGCGGGCCGCCGCCGTCTACACGTGGCTGGAGTCGGGCGATGTCAGGGTGCATGTCGGGCACCGCTACGACCTCGCCGAGGCGGCTGCCGCGCACGCCGATCTGGAGGCGCGGCGGACGACGGGCAAGCTCCTGCTGATACCTTGATCGTCCATTCGGGGTGCGGCGGCTCCCTTAGGCTTGGCCTGGAATATACGATCTTCGAGGAGCCCGCCCGCCATGACCGCATCCGCCGCCGAACCACTGGAGCAGGACGAACCGCGCGTCCTCGGGCCCTACCGCCTGCTCGGACGGCTCGGCCGCGGCGGAATGGGCACCGTCTACCTGGCCGCCGAACCCGACGGCCGCCGCGTCGCGGTGAAGATCGTCAACCGGGAGCTGGCCGGGGAGCCGGCGTTCCTCGCCCGGTTCCGCCGGGAGGTGACGGCGGCGCGGCGCGTCCACCGGTTCTGCACGGCGCCCGTCCTGGACGCCGGGCTCGACCAGGACCCGCCCTACATCGTCACCGAGTACATCGACGGCCCGAGCCTGGAGAAGGCGGTCGGCGGCAAGGGGCCGCTGCCCGGTTCCGACCTGGAGGGCGTCGCGGTCGGTGTCGCGACGGCGCTGGCCGCGATCCACGGCGCGGGGATCGTCCACCGCGACCTGAAGCCCGCCAACGTGCTGCTGTCGTCCACCGGCCCGCGCGTGATCGACTTCGGCATCGCCCGCGCGCTGGACGCCCCGTCCGGGCCGACCCGCACCGGCCAGTTCGTCGGGACGCCCGCCTACATCGCGCCGGAGGTGCTGCGCGGCGAGCCGGTCGAGCAGGCGTCGGACGTGTTCTCCTGGGGCTGCGTCGTCGCCTACGCCGGGACGGGCCGTTCGCCGTTCCAGGGCAAGACGGTCGCGGAGACGTTCCAGCGCATCAGCCACGGCGAACCCGACCTCGACGGCCTCGACCCGCGGCTGCGCGACGTCGTCGCCGCCGCGCTCGGCAAGGACCCGCGCGACCGTCCGACCGCGCGGCAGCTCCTCACCCGGCTCGTCGGCCAGGAGAGCCCCGAGCACGCCGCCGAGACGATCTCGACGACCTGGGTCGGGCCGGCTCCGGCCAAGGAC
>JBOHBY010000917.1:0-1680 GCA_050698635.1 Spirillospora sp. | reverse complement strand
CCGCCGCGCCGCCCGCCGCGTCCGCCGGTTCCGCGGCGTCCGCGGGCTCCGCGGCGGTGTCCTTGGCGCCGTAGCGGCGCATGATCTCCAGGGCCTCCGCCTCGCGGCCGTGCGTGAGCAGGAACCGGGGCGACTCGGGGATCCAGTGGTTCAGCGCGATCAGCAGCGCCCCCGTGGGCAGGCCCACCAGCCACAGGATCCGCCACGAGTAGTGCGGGACCAGCGCCTCCGACAGCGTGCTGGTCAGGACGTAGGCCAGCGCCAGGTTCCCGCCGATCAGCACCATCACCCAGCCGCGGTGCCGACCCGGGATCATCTCGGCGAGCAGCGAGAACGTGATCGGCAGCATCCCGCCCGCCGCGATGCCCATCAGGAAGCACATCACGAGGTTCCACGTGAACGACGGCATCGCGCCGCACACCGCCGTCGTCACGAACATCACCCCGGCCAGCAGGATGGACGACCGCCGCCCGATCCGGTCGCCGAGCCAGCCCCACAGGAACGAGCCGAGCACCGTCCCGGTGAGCCCGCACAGCGGCAGCAGCGCGACGGGCCAGTCCCCGCCGGGGTTGAGAGGCGACTTCAGGCCGTACTCCTTGCCCATCCCCGGCGCCACGAACGACAGCGAGATCGGCTTCATCGCGTCGATCGTCACGGCCGTCGTCATCACCGCGACCAGCCCGATGTGCGCGCGGCGGAACGGCGCGTCGTGCGCGGCGCGGATCCGGACGTCCCCGGCCCGCCGGGACGCCGCCAGGCCGCGCGGGACCAGGCCGTAGGCGGTGGCCGCCAGCCCCAGCACGATCAGCACCATGCCCGTGATCATCGGGGCGTCCATCGCCATCCCGCGCATGTGGTAACCCATGTCGCCGGACTCGATGTACATCGGCAGGTGCAGGACCACCCCGGCGACGCAGGCGGCGAACCCGGTCCAGAAGGCGGGGGGATGGGCGAACGCGATACCGCCCGCGGGCCGTGTGCGCATGTGCTTCCTTTCTGGGGAGCGCGGCCGGGCGCGCCCGGAGGGGCGCCGGCCGCTGTCAGATCTTCCTGTTCGACTCGAAGCGGACCGTCCGGGTCTGGCCGATCCGCAGTGTCGCGCCCGGCGGCAGGTCGGCGGGGGAGTCGGGCGGGAGCCGCTGGAACTCCTCCTCGCCCGGCCGCCTGAGCCACGTTCCGTTGGCCGAGCCGAGGTCGACGACCTCGACCTGCCACTCGTGCAGCCGGACGAGCGCGTGCCGCCGCGACACCGACCCCTCGGCGTCGTTCAGCGGGATCGGATGCGCCTGCCCGCCCGTGACCTCCGGGGCCCTGCCGGGCAGCCGCCCGACGAGCTGGTCGTCGTCCAGCGGGATCGTCTGCCCGTCGTCGACGATCAGCACGCCGAGCGGGGGGCGGGGGCCGTGGAACGGCGCGAGCGTCTGCTGGAGCATCGAGATCCCGCAGACCGCGCAGTAGTGGGCGCGCGGGTCGTTGAAGTGCCGGTTCTTGCAGTCGACGCCGAGGACGCGGGGCCCGGACGCGCGGCGCTTCGGATGCCTGCGGATCAGGCTGACCCCGTCCTCCGGCGTCTCGATCGTCGCGGGCGGTGGGGCCGGGCGCGGTGGAGCAGGGTGTGGTGGAGCAGGGCGCGGCGCGGCGGGGAGCGGGTGCGCGGCGGCGTCCAGCGTGGTGTGCGGC
>JBOHBY010000916.1:0-1551 GCA_050698635.1 Spirillospora sp. | reverse complement strand
GAGCGGCTGGTGCCGCGCCTGCGCGCGCATCAGGCGAGCGTCGCCTGGATCGAGCCGCCGTACGCCGTCGCGGCGGTGGCGGGCTCGGTGCGATGGTGCGTGTGCTCGAAGCCCTGGTGCGGCGAGGCCACGTACGGGAACGCCGCGAGGTAGGGCTTCTCGTTCTGGTTGACGCCGTCCCCGAGCTGGTTGTTCGGGGCCTTGTTCTGGTCGGGCGTGAACGGCGTGCCGCCGGCCATGGCCTGTAGCGAGATGTCCACGACGTCGTCGCCGAGGCGACGGCCGTTGGGGTAGCCCCCGTTGTCGCCGCCGAGAACGCCCATCCGGTTCGGCGCGGCGGTGACCGGGACGGCGAGGTTCAGCCGAAGCTGCTCGGACGGCTTGACGAACGCGGGCTTGGTGAGGCCGGGGATGCCGGTGAGGAAGATCGCGACGAGGTCGTTCCGGGGCGTCGGCGGCACGTCGATGCCGTAGATCGCCTTGAGGAGCTTCGGGACCTCGGGATCGGTGACCGCGCCGAGGAGCGCGCCGTCGCCGCTCGGCTGCAGGCTGTTGAAGAAGTCCTTCGCGCCCAGGGGCGCGACGACCTCGTTGACCAGCGCGTGGCCGAGCCGCGAGACCTGGACCCAGTCGCCGCCGCCGGTCGGGGCCTTGCCGTCATCGTGGAGCACTTTCGTGCGCTGCCGGTAGGACGTGGTCCGCCCGGCGATGACAGCGAACTGGGCGTTGGTGACGGCCGGCATGCTGCCGTCGTTGGTAAGGCTCGTGATGGGTGCCTGGAGCGCGATGGTCAGGACGTTTGCGCCGGCGAGGTCGTCACGGCCGCCACCCTTGTTACCCGGCGCGCCGGGACGGATCGTGAGCAGGTCGAAGACCGCGCCGAGGTCGACCCAGAACGGATCGTCGCGCTGGCCGGCGAAGACCTTGTAGCCGCCCGGCAGGTCGCGGATCGCCGCGCTCGCCAGGGCGTCGTAGTCCGGAGTGGACTTGGGGCCGATGTTGTTCGGTGGCACCGGAAGGCCGCTGCCGAGGACGGTGCGCTTGCCGTTCGACAGCACCCGCGTCACCGTGTACTGCTGGTAGACGTTGAGGTCGGGATCGTCGAGCGAGGTGACCGGCCCGGTGTTGTAGAGGAAGGTGCTGCCGCTTCGGGTGAAGGTGGTGAAGCGGAACTCGAACCACTGGTCGTCGACGTTGTCTCCGTTGTCGTCGACGCGGATCGTGTAGAGGACGTCGTCGCCGAAGCGGTAGAAGTTCGGTCCGCCGGCGGGATCCTGGATCGGGTAGTAGTTCGCGATGAAGGTGACCGTGTCGGGACGGTCGGGGCTGCGGAACATGTAGAAGTCGGTGCCGTCGGCCGCGGGGTCCTGGCTGATGAGTGGCGCTTCGCGGTGGCTCGATGCGCCGCCGAACGGCGGCACCAGGGCAGCCGCGAGGAGGACCGCCGCGGCGACGACGGCGACGATACGCGTCGTTCGGCGCGTGTGGCTAGGCATGAAGTGCCCTTTCTCCCGTGTGGTGGATGACGCGGCCAGGAGCGCGCGAATCCCA
>JBOHBY010000915.1:0-6253 GCA_050698635.1 Spirillospora sp. | reverse complement strand
GTCCTGGACGGTCACCAGCAGGAACATGGTGGAGTGGCCGGTCTGGAGGCGTCGCTCAAGGATGCCGTCGGCACGCACCGACTCCGACCCGGGCGATTCGAACCGCGACAGCGTGAGCGCGTTCATCGCCCCCGACCCGACCATGCCCACGGCGACGAGCACGATCAACCCGGTGATGAGCACCCACCTCCGCCGCCGGACGGTGAACGCCCCAAGCCGTCGCAGCAGCGGTGGCGATGGCGTGGTCGGAGCGTTGGCAGGCATAGGACGTCCCCCCGTGGGCGGTAGGCTCTGAAACACGAGCTTCCACTCGCAAAACAAAAATACGAGCAAATGCTCGTGTTTGTCCATGGGGAGGTCTGTGAACGACCCGCGACCGGCATCGGCATCGGCATCGGCACCGCGGCGCCAGGCGCGGGGCCGGCAACGGATGGACCAGATCCTGGACGCGGCGGCCCAGGTCTTCGGCGAGTCCGGCTACGAGGCCGCCACGACCAACGCCATAGCCGCCCGCGCCGGGGTGTCGCCGGGCTCGCTGTACCAGTTCTTCTCCAACAAGGAGGCCGTCGCCGAGGCCCTGGCGACCCGCTATGTCGACGGCCTCGGCGCGGCGCGCGACCAGGCGCTCGCTCCCGACACCGCGAGCCTCCCGCTCGACCGGCTGCTGGACCGCGTCCTCGATCCGCTGATCGATTTCAACATCGCCAATCCGGGCTTCAAGGCGTTGTTCGCGCGTTCCGACATGCCGGCGGCGATGACGGCGGCGACGCGTCCGGTGAACGCGGCGGTGTCGGCCCGGGTCGAGGCGATCTTCGCCGACCGGGCGCCCGACCTGCCCGCCGACCGGCGGGTCCGGACCGTCCAGGTCAGCGTGCACATGTTCCGGGCGCTGCTGCCGCTCGTCCTCGCCGCGGAGGGAGCCGAACGGGAGATCCTCCGCGACGAGGTCAAGCAGGCGCTCCGCCGCTATCTGGCACCCGTCATCGGCGACGGACCACGCTGAAAGGGCCACCGGGCCCGGCGCCAGCCCCGCCGGACCCGGCCGTCTCTCCCTCGTCGGGCCGCTGACGCGGCCCTGCCGGTCAGGCCGCCGACGTGGCCGGGGTGTAGTGCGACGCGTCGTCGCCCTCCAGCAGATAGCTGCGCCGCCCGTCGACGGCGGGCACGGTCGGGTGCGCGCCGGTGAGCCGCCCGAACCGGGAGGCGAAGGCGACCTGGTCGTCGTCGGTCAGGTCCTACCCCTTCTCGCTGTGACGCCTTCGTACCTAGAGCGAAGCACGGCCACTGGGTATAGTCAACAATTCCTACCTGTTGAGTTGAAAATAGGCGACCGGCCAGGTCACTCTCCCCGAGCTCGACGCTGGTCATGCTCGAACGCCGATTCACCCGCTGGCGCACCGGCGACTAGAGCTTTTGTCACCACATGGCCAGGTCTTGACGGTCATCCGCGTCTGTATCATTCTATCTCGACCAAACATGTAGACAAAGTAGGGGAGGGGCGCGATGCCTGGACGCAAGGCATGGGCGCTGGGGGTGGCCGCCGTCGTCGTCGCGGGGGCGGCGGCGGGCTGCGGCGGCGGTACGGCGAGCTCCGGGGGCGGGAAGGTGAAGCTCTCGCTGGTGGCCTACTCCACACCGCAGGCCGCCTACGACGCGATCATCAAGGAGTACCAGAAGACGCCCGAGGGCAAGGGCGTCACGTTCACCAAGTCCTACGGCTCGTCCGGCGAGCAGAGCCGGGCGGTGGCGTCCGGGCTGAAGGCCGACATCGTCGCGCTGTCCCTGGAGCCGGACATGACGCGCCTGGTGGACGGCGGCCTCGTGGCCGGGAACTGGAACACCGGCCCCGAGAAGGGCATGGTCACCGACTCCGTGGTCGCCCTGGCGACGCGCAAGGGCAACCCGAAGAACGTCAAGACCTGGGACGACCTGACCAAGCCCGGTGTCGAGGTCATCACGCCCAACCCGTTCACGTCCGGCGGGGCGCGCTGGAACGTCCTAGCGGGCTACGGCGCCAAGGCGAACAAGGGCACCGACAAGGCGGCGGGCACCGCCTACCTGCACGCGCTCTTCAAGAACGTCCCCGTCCAGGACTCCAGCGCCCGCAAGTCGCTCCAGACGTTCGCGGGCGGCAAGGGCGACGTGCTGATCGCGTACGAGAACGAGGCCATCTTCGCCAAGCAGAGCAACCAGCCGCTCGACTACACCGTGCCCGACTCGACCATCCTGATCGAGAACCCGGTCGCGGTGACCAAGAAGAGCGAGCACCCCGCCGAGGCCAAGGCGTTCCTGAAGTTCCTGTACGGCAGGAAGGCGCAGGAGATCTTCGTCAAGAACGGCTACCGGCCCGTGGTCGACGGCGTCCCCGGCGCGGACCGGTTCCCGCGTCCGGCCGGGCTGTTCACCATCGGCGACCTCGGCGGATGGAAGGTCGTCTCCGACGAGTTCTTCGACCCCAAGGGCAGCATCATGGCCGACGTCGAGAAGAAAATCGGCGTCTCGGTGGAGGGCTAGGGCTCCGCGGGATGAGCGAGACGACGAGAACAGAGACGGTCGAGAGGACCCGGCCGGCCGAGCCGGCCGGGCCCGGCAAGGAGCCGAGGCGGCCGGGCGGATGGAGCGGGTCGGGCGGGACCGCGCTCGGGGTCGGCACCGCGACGATCTTCCTGAGCGCGGTGGTGCTGATCCCGCTGGCGGCGGTGGTCTGGAAGGGCGCCGAGCAGGGGCCCACCGGGTTCTGGGACGCGATCACCACCCCGGACGCCTGGGCCGCGCTGAAGCTGACCGTGATCGCCTCCCTGCTGGTGGCCGTGGTCAACCTGGTCATGGGGACGCTGATCGCGTGGGTGCTGGTCCGCGACGACTTTCCTGGGAAGGGCCTGCTCGATCTGCTGATCGACCTGCCGTTCGCACTGCCGACGATCGTGGCGGGCCTGGTCCTGCTGACGCTGTACGGGACCGACAGCCCGCTGGGCGTCTCGCTGGCCTACACCCGGGCCGGCGTGGTGGTGGCGCTGCTGTTCGTGACGGTGCCGTTCGTGGTCCGGACCGTCCAGCCGGTCCTGCTGGAGATGGACAAGGACATGGAGCAGGCCGCGGCGTCGCTGGGCGCCGGCAACTGGACGATCTTCCGGCGGATCATCCTGCCGAACCTCGTCCCGGCGATGCTCGCGGGCACGGCCCTGGCGTTCACCCGCGCGGTCGCGGAGTTCGGCTCGACCGTGCTGATCTCCGGGAACGTCCCGTTCAAGACGCAGGTCGCGGCCGTGCACATCTTCGGGCAGATCGAGAGCGACAACACCGCCGCCGCGGCGGCGACGTCGACCGCGCTGCTCGTGCTGTCGCTGGTGGTGCTGCTGTCGATCGACCTGATGCGCCGATGGGGGGCCCGCCGTGGCTAAGTACGGGCTGCGCGTGATCGTCCTGACCTACCTGCTGTTCCTGCTGATCCTGCCGGTCGGGCTGATCTTCTGGCGGACGTTCGAGGACGGTCCGGGCCCGTTCTTCGACGCGCTCACGACGCACTCGGCGCTGCACGCCTTCCGGGTGACGTTCGTCGTGGCGGGCTGGTCGGTCGTCCTCAACACCGTGTTCGGGGTGCTGGCGGCGCTGCTGCTCGTCCGGCACACGTTCCCGGGCAAGCGGCTGCTCAGCGCGCTGATCGACCTGCCGGTCGCGGTGTCCCCGGTCATCGTGGGGCTGGCGCTGATCCTGGTGTACGGCGCGTTCAGCCCGGCCGGCGGCTTCCTGGAGGACCGCGGCATCCAGATCATCTTCTCCACCCCGGGGATGGTGCTGGCGACGGTGTTCGTCTGCCTGCCGCTCGTCGTGCGCGCGATCGTCCCGGTGCTGGAGGAGATGGGCGACGAGCAGGAACAGGCCGCGCAGACGCTGGGGGCGGGGGTGTGGCAGACGTTCCGCCGCATCACCCTCCCCGGCATCCGGGCGGCGCTCGGCTACGGCATCGTCCTGTCCCTGGCCCGTGCGCTGGGGGAGTACGGCGCGGTGGCCGTCGTGTCCGGACGGACCGTCGACCAGACCCAGACCCTGACGCTGTTCGTCGAGGAGCGCTTCGAGAACTTCGACGTTCACGCGTCCTACGCCGCCTCGCTCGCGCTGGCGGTGATCGCGGTCGTCAGCCTTCTGGCGACCAAGCTCCTGCGACCGAAGGACGGCTCCTGATGGCGATCGAAGTCCGAGAGGTGAACAAGTCGTTCGGCGAGGCGGCCGTCCTGAAGGACGTGTCGGTGGACGTGACGTCCGGCTCGCTGACCGCGCTGCTCGGCCCGAGCGGCGGCGGCAAGTCGACCCTGCTGCGCGTGATCGCGGGGCTGGAGCGGCCGGACTCGGGCCAGGTGCTGATCTCCGGCAAGGACGCGACCCGGCTGCCGCCGCAGCGGCGCGGCGTCGGGTTCGTGTTCCAGCACTACGCCGCGTTCAAGCACCTGACGGTCTTCGAGAACGTCGCGTTCGGGTTGAAGATCCGCAAGCGTCCGAAGGAGGAGATCCGCAAGCGGGTCGGGGAGCTGCTGGAGCTCGTCCATCTCGACCAGTTCGCCGCCCGCTATCCGGCGCAGCTGTCGGGCGGGCAGCGCCAGCGGATGGCCCTGGCCAGGGCGCTGGCGGTCAACCCCGAGGTGCTGCTGCTGGACGAGCCGTTCGGCGCCCTGGACGCCCAGGTCCGCAAGGAGCTGCGGACGTGGCTGCGGCGCCTGCACGACGAGGTGCACGTCACGACCGTCTTCGTCACCCACGACCTGGAGGAGGCGATCGAGGTCGCCGACACGATCGTGGTGCTGGCGGACGGCGTCGTCCAGCAGGCCGGGGCGCCAGGCGACATCTACGACAACCCGGCGAGCCCGTTCGTGATGCGGTTCCTCGGCCCTGTCACCGAGATCGGCGGGCGGCTGCTGAGACCGCACGACGTCGAGGTGTCCGCCGAACCGGGGCCCGGCACGAGACCGGCGGTGATCACCCGGGTGGTGCGGCTCGGGTTCGAGACGCGGGTGGAGTTCCAGCTGCGCGAGTCCGGGGCGGAGGCGGAGCACGCCGCCTGGGCGCAGATGACGAGGGAGTCGGCGGGCCGGCTGTCGGCGGAGGCGGGCACCGAGGTCCATGTGCGGCCCTCCGCCAGGGCGGCCACAGGGCGGTTCCAGGGGGTGTGGGGGGTCGTCCCCCCACAAGGATCCGTCCCGGCGAGCTGATGCGACCTGGGATCCGGGGAGCAGCACGTTGTACGTCACCGCCCGCACCGACTACGCGATGCGCGCCCTGCTGGCCATGGCGGCCGCGGGGCCGGAGCCGATCAGCGCGCCCGTGCTGGCCGAGGCCGAGCAGATGCCGTTCACCTTTCTCCAGACGATCCTCGGGGAGCTGCGGCGCTCGCGGCTGGTGGTCAGCCAGCGCGGGCACGACGGCGGCTACCGGCTGGCGCGGCCCGCGACGCAGATCACGGCCGGTGAGGTGCTGCGGGCCATGGACACCACCTTCGCCCCGTCGGACGACGTCCCGCAGCCGTCCGACCGGCGTCCCGCCTCGCGTGCCGCCGAGAACCTGGAGCAGCTCTGGCGGGCCGCGGACGTCGCCCTGCGCCGCGTCCTGGACGAGACCACGCTGGACGACCTCGTCCGCGGCCGCCTGCCCGCCCACGTCCAGACGCTAGCCAACAATTCAGATTGATTAAGTATGGAATTCCTGTCATGCTGGGTCCCATGAGTTCCCGGGCCCAGCTCTGGTCCCGGCGGCACGTCGACCTCGGACGGCTCGCCGCCGGGCTCTGTCGCCGCGCCCGCCCGCCGACGACGACGACGGATGGACCGACCAGAGATCAAGGGAACGAATCGCATGACCATCAGCACGACCGCATCGCGGGGATCCGGCCTGGCCGCCACGGTGTCCGACCTGGCCGAACGGTGCGACGAATGGCTCCCGCGGGTCCGGCTCGACCCGCGCGGACGCTGGTACGAGCGCCTGCACCAGGACGCCGACCGGGAGATCTGGCTGATCAGCTGGCTGCCCGGCCAGTCCACCGGCCTGCATGACCACGGCGGATCGCGGGGCGCGTTCGCCGTCGCGCTCGGCGGCCTGGAGGAACGGGACCTGGCCGGCGCGCGGCTGGTCGCGCCCGGCGGGGCCCGCGCGTTCGGCGCCGAGTACATCCACGAGGTCCGCAACGTGTCGGCCGCGCCCGCCGTGAGCGTGCACGTCTACTCGCCCCCGCTGGCGACCATGAACCGCTACGACCTCGTCGGCG
>JBOHBY010000914.1:0-8685 GCA_050698635.1 Spirillospora sp. | reverse complement strand
CCGCCTACTTCGTCGTCGCCGAGGCCCTCACCAACATCGCCCGGCACAGCGGCGCCCGGCACGGATGGGTCACGGTCCGCCGCGAACCCGCCCGGCTGACGATCACCGTGCGCGATGATGGCAAGGGCGGAGCCGACGCCGGCCGCGGCAGCGGACTGGCCGGCATCCGCCGCCGGGTGGCGGCGCTCGACGGCGCCACCCGCATCGACAGCCCCGACGGGGGAGGGACGACGCTCGAGGTGGGCCTGCCGTGCGGATCGTGATCGCCGAGGACAACGTGCTCCTCCGCGAGGGCCTGGTCATGCTGCTCACCTCCGACGGCCACGAGGTCGTCGCCGTAGCCGATAGCGGGCCCGACGTGCTGCCCGCGCTGCTGGAGCACCGTCCGGACGCGGCCGTCCTGGACGTCCGGCTCCCGCCGGGGTTCCGCGACGAGGGCCTGCGCGCCGCCGTCGAGGCCCGCAAGCGGCTGCCCGGCCTGCCCGTCCTCGTGCTGTCGCAGTACGTCGAGGAGACCTACGCCGCCGAACTGCTCGCGGGCGGCGCCGAAGGCGTCGGCTACCTGCTCAAAGACCGGGTGAGCCGCGTCGACGAGTTCCTGGACGCGCTGTCCCGCGTCGCCGCGGGCGGCACCGCGCTCGACCCCGAGGTCGTCTCCCAGCTGATGACGTCGCGGCACGACCCGCTCCAGGCCCTGACGCCCCGCGAACGCGAGGTCCTCGGCCTGATGGCGCAGGGCTTCGACAACGCCACCATCGCGACCGCCCTCGTCATCACCGAGCGGTCGGTCAGCAAGCACATCGGCGCCGTGTTCGCCAAGCTCGGCCTTCCGCCGAGCGACAGCGGGCACCGCCGCGTCCTCGCCGTCCTGGCGTACCTGAACTCGTGAGGGTGCGCCGCACCGTCCTCCAGCCCCCACCCACCACCATTCAACGGACGAGCTCCGCTCGACGAGCCGTCCGGGCCCTGCTGCTGGACGGCGACGCGCTGATCCTGCTGCGCCGTACCCGTCCGGACCGTCCCGTCTACTGGACGACCCCCGGCGGCAGGATCGAACCCGAGGACGCGTCCCCCGAGGCCGCCCTGCGCCGCGAGCTGGACGAGGAGCTCGGCGCCACCGCCGGGCCCGTCCGCCAGGTCTTCGCCTGCGGCGAGCAGAACCCGGAGCTGTACCGCCTCAACACCTTCTACGTCTGCCGCCTCGCCACGATGGACGTCTCCCGCAGGCACGGCCCCGAGTTCGACGACCCCGCCAACGGGCGCTACGACGTCGACCGCGTCCCCTGCACCCGCGCCGCCCTGGCCGATGTCGACCTGATCCCCGAGCTCCTCGCCGCCTACCTCCACGACCACGCCGCGGACCTCGCGTCGCTCGTTCCGTAGGCCCTTCCGCAGGGCCTTGCCAGACGCGTCCGCGTGTGCGAACTTCTGGGTGCGGGAGCCGTCACGCTCACCGTGACCCTCCTGACACCCGCCACCGCCACCCTGAACGCAGAGCGCTCCAGTCGGAGGCGACTAGCGCGGACGGGACGCCGCCATCCCGTCCAGGATGTATTCCAATCCCTGCGTGAACGCGGCGTCCCATTCGTCGCCGCGCAGATGGCCGTGCGTGGCGAGAGCCGGGTACAGGTCGCGGTTGCGGACGAGATGCTCCGCCGCCTTCCGCGTCGCGGGGTCGGCGCCGTCCTGGACGCCGATCTGCATGAGCGCCGAGCCGATGACGTAGTTGGCGACCGCGTACGCCGCTCCGGCCAGGCGCGGGCCGGTCATGCCCGTGCCGGCCAGGGCGGCGTACAGGAAGTCGGTACGGGCCAGGACGTTGGGCCCGAGAAGCGGCCGTCCACCGAGCACCGACGCCGACCAGGGATGGTCGAGCATCGCGCGCCGCCACCCCGCGATCAGCGCGCCCACCCCCGCCCGCCAGTCGGGGCCCGCGCGGGGGACCGGGACGTCGCCGAAGATCGCGTCGAGAGCCAGCTCCAGCACGTCGTCCTTCGTCTCGACATGCCAGTACAGGGTCGTGGAACCGGTGTCCAGCCGCTCGGCGAGCCGCCGCATCGTCAGCCGTCCGGCGCCCTCCTCGTCGAGCAGCGCCACGGCCTCGGCGACGATCCGCTCGCGGGTCAGCGGCGGTGCCCCCCGGCGCGGACGGTCCTGACGCAGCCACACGCTCTCGCTCATGCCATCCAGGCTAGTACATTGGACGAGTACCGGACCAATGATCTGGTTACTCGAACAGCGTACGAGGAGAGCCGTGGGCCACATCGAGGTGAGCCGCCTGACCTACGCGCCGCCCGACGGCCGCCCCCTGCTGGACGACGTCTCGTTCCGCGTCGCAGCCGGGACCAAGGCGGCGCTCGTCGGCCCGAACGGCGGCGGCAAGACCACGCTGCTGCGGCTGATCGCGGGCGACCTCCAGCCGTCGGACGGCGTCGTGACGAGCTCCGGCGGCCTGGGCGTCATGCGCCAGTTCATCGGCGGAATCCGTGACGGGCGCACCGTCCACGACCTACTCCTGTCAGTCGCGCCCCACCGCGTGCGGGACGCGGCAGACGGGCTGACCCGGGCGGAGGCGGCACTCGACGACAGCGAGCAGAGCCAACTGGCCTACGCCCAGGCCATCACCGACTACACCGACGCGGGCGGCTACGACATCGAGGTCGTCTGGGACACCTGCACGACGGCCGCGCTGGGCGGGCTGCGCCTCGACGAGGCGAAGGCCCGCCCGGTGACCACACTGTCGGGCGGCGAGCAGAAACGCCTCGTTCTGGAGGCGCTCCTGCGCGGCCCGGACGCGATCCTCCTCCTCGACGAGCCCGACAATTACCTGGACGTCCCCGGCAAGGAATGGCTCGCCGAGAAACTCCGCGCGACGAGCAAGACGATCCTGCTCGTCTCTCACGACCGGCAATTGCTCGCCGACACCGCCGACCGGATCGTCACGGTGGAATCGCGCGACGTCTGGGTGCACGGCGGCGGATTCGCGGGTTACGCGCAGGCCCGCCGCGACCGCGCCGACCGCCTTCACGAGCTGCGCCGCCGCTGGGACGACGAGCACGCGCGCCTGAAAAGGCTCGTCCACACGTTGCGGCAGCGCGCCACCAACAATGACGCGGTCGCCTCGTCCTATCAGGCCGCGCGCGCACGCCTGCGGCGCTTCGAGGAAGCGGGTCCGCCGCAGAGCGCCCCGAAGGAACAGAACGTGCGGATGCGCCTGCGCGGCGGCCGCACCGGAAAACGCGCCCTCATCTGCGAGTCGCTCGAACTGACCGGGCTGACGCGCCCATTCGACGCCGAGGTCTGGTACGGCGAGCGTGTCGCCGTTCTCGGCTCGAACGGCTCCGGTAAGTCGACTTTCCTTCGCCTGCTCGCCGGTGACGCCATGGCGCACGGCGGCGTTCACCGGCTCGGGGCGCGGGTCGTCCCGGGCCATTTCGTCCAGACGCACACGCGCCCCGACCTGCGAGGACGCACCCCCGCCCAGATCGTCATGGCGGAGAACGCGCTGACCCGCAACGACGCCATGGCCGCGCTCGCGCGCTACGAACTGGCCCCCGCCGGGTCCCGCCCGTTCGAGACGCTCTCCGGCGGTCAGCAGGCCCGGTTGCAGATCCTCCTGCTCGAACTGTCGGGCGCGACCCTCCTCCTGCTGGACGAGCCGACCGACAACCTCGACCTGGCGAGCGCCGAGGCATTGCAGGAGGGCCTGGCGTCCTATTCCGGGACCGTCCTCGCCGTGACCCACGACCGGTGGTTCGCCGCCGACTTCGACCGTTACCTCATCTTCGCCTCCGACGGTGAGGTCCACGAGTCGGACACCCCGCAATGGAGACCCGACACGGAGACCCGACATGGCCGGATGGTGATACCGGAAGCGAGGAACGGTATTTGATCGTCCCGTCCCGGACGGAGAGGCTTGGCCTGAGAGCGAGGGAGACGACATGGGCGACTGGCCGGGCAGCGAGCTGAGCGACGAGGAACTCGACGTCGCCTACAACGTGCGCCGCAAGGCCGGGGCGGAATCGCTCGAACGGCACCTGGCCCGCTACCGCGCCGAATCCGGACGGGCCGTCACCGGACTTCCCGGGCATCCCGGCGTCGTCTTCGACGACGCGAGCGGCGAACGGCTCGACGTCTGGGGGATCGACGACAACGCCCTCAGGCCGGTGTTCATCTATTTCCACGGCGGCTATTGGTTCGCGTTGTCGCGGGAGGAGTCGTCCTTCATGGCGCGGACGCTCCACGAGCACGGCATCGCGACCGTCGTGCCCGACTACACGCTCGCCCCGAAGGCGACGCTGGAGGAGATCGTCCGGCAGGCTCGGGCGGTGGTCGCCTGGGTGTACGAGCACGGGCGCGACCACGGGCTCGACCCCGGCCGGATCGTGGTCGGCGGCAGCTCAGCGGGCGGTCACCTGACCGGGATGACGATGGTCGGCGGATGGCAGGAGCCTCTCGGGCTCCCCGAGGACGTCGTCAAGGCGGCGATGCCGATCAGCGGACTGTTCGACATCCGCCCGATCACCCGCATCTACGTGAACGACTACGTCCGGCTGGACGAGGAGCGCGCGGCGGCGCTGAGCCCCGCCCTGCTCCCCGCGCCCCGGCGGTGCCCGGCCGTCTTCGCCGTGGCGGAGAACGACGGAGACGGCTTCCTGGCGCAGACCCGCCGATTCCACCCCCACTGGGACGCGGGCGACCTGATCGTCGTCCCTGACCGGGACCATTTCGACGTCGTCCTCGACCTGGCCGACGCGGACTCCAGGCTCGGCGCGGCACTCGTCGATCTCGTCCGCTCCGTGTGATCAGCCCTGATCAGTCGGCCGCGCCGGTGATCTCGGCGGCCTCGGCGCGGAGGTGGTCGAGCATCAGCCGGGCGGAGGGCGTCGGCGCGCGCTGCGCCGGGAGCGTGACGCCCACCTGGCGGCGGACGGTCTCCAGCGGCACCGGCAGCGGTGCGATGTCGGCGTCGGTCCTGGCCACCAGCTCGGGCAGCGCGGCGATCATGTCGGTGTCGCGGACGAGCGTCCGGACGGTCAGCACCGACGTGCACTCGACCAGGTTCCCCGGCAGGACGAGCCCCTCCGCGCGGAAGACCTGCTCCAGCTCGGTCCGCAGCGCCGTCTGCTCCAGCGGCAGCACCCACGGATAGTCGAGCAGATCGGCGAGGCCCAGGTCACGCCGGGCACGGGCCGGATGGTCGCGGCGCGCGACGAGCCGGACGGGCTCGCCGTAGAGGGTGATCTGGCGCAGCCCGCGCACGTCGCCGATCGGGTTGAGACGCCCGAGGATCAGGTCGATCTCGCCGTCGAGCAGCCGCGGGACCTGCGCGTCGAACGTCGCCTCCTGGACGATCACCGTGATGCCCGGCCGGTCGGCCTTCAACGCCGCGATCGCGCGCGGCAGCAGCACGTTGGAACCGGCCAGGAGTGTCCCGATCGTCACGGTCCCGACCTGACCGTCGGCCAGCCCGCTGATGCGTTCGCCCGCCCGGCGCAGCTCGGCGAGCACGGCGCGGGCGTGTTCGATGAACGCGTCCCCGAACATCGTCGGCGTCACGCCGCGCGGGCCTCGCGTGAACAGCTCCACCCCGAGGATGTTCTCCACCTCGCGGAGGCTGCGGGTCACGGCGGGCTGCGCCAGGTGCAGGTGCTCGGCGGCCCGTAGGACGCTGCCCTGGTCGGCGATGGCGACGACGAGGACCAGATGGCGGAGCTTCAGCCGCCCGTTGAGCAGGTCGATCGCGCGCATACCACCGATAACTATCACAATTTCGTGATAGCTCCACGGTCGATTGGTATTTGCCAGGCATAGCTTCGGGGGCGGAGGATCGGGCTGTCGATCCACGCGGGGAGGAACGGATGAAGGCTGAGCACTACGTCGGCGGCGCGTTCCGCTCGGACGGCCCGGCCTTCCCCCTCATCGCGCCCGTGGACGGATCCGAGCTCGGCACCGTCCCCGAGGCCACGCGGGAGGTCGTGGACGACGCCGTCACCGCCGCGCGAACGGCACTGAAAGGCCCCTGGGGGACGGCGGGCACCGAGGAGCGGGCCGCCGCGCTGCGATCGATCGCCGACGGGATCGAGGCACGGTTCGACGAGTTCGCCGACGCGGAGGTCGCCGACACCGGCAGGCCCCGCGACTTCGCGAGAACGGTCGACGTCCCGCGCGCGATCGGCAACTTCCGCGCCTACGCCGACCTGCTCTACGGCCGCCCCGAACGCGCCTACACCACCCGGATCCCAGGCTGGAGCACCGGAACCGGCGAGGCCCTCAACTACACCGTCCGCCGCCCGCTCGGCGTCGTGGCGATCATCTCCCCGTGGAACCTCCCGCTCCTCCTGTCGACCTGGAAGATCGCGCCCGCCCTCGCGGCGGGGAACGCGGTCGTGGTGAAGCCGTCCGAGGAGACACCCTCCACCGCGACGCTCCTCGCCCGCGTGATCGACGAGGCCGGGCTCCCCGGCGGCGCGTTCAACCTCGTCCACGGGCACGGGCCCGGCGCGGCGGGGGAGTTCCTCACCGGCCACCCGGACGTGGACGCGATCGCGTTCACCGGCGAGACCGGCACCGGCTCCGCGATCATGCGCAACGCCGCCGACCACGTCACCCCGGTCTCGTTCGAGCTCGGCGGCAAGAACCCCGCGCTCGTGTTCGCCGACGCCGACCTCGACGCCGCCCTGGACGGCACCGTCCGCTCCTGCTTCACCCACTCCGGCCAGATCTGCCTGTGCACCGAACGCGTCTACGTCGAACGCCCGATCTTCGACGAGTTCGCCATGCGCCTCGGCGAACGCGCCGAAGCCCTCGACGGCTACGGCCCGATGATCTCCGCCGAGCACCGCGACAAGGTCCTGTCGTACTACCGGCTCGCCCGCGACGAGGGCGCCACGGTCATCGCGGGCGGCGGCGCACCGGCCTTCGGCGACGAACGCGACGGCGGCTTCCACGTCGAGCCGACCGTCCTGACCGGCCTGCCCGAGACCGCCCGCACCGTCCGCGAGGAGATCTTCGGCCCGGTCTGCCACGTCGCGCCGTTCGACACCGAGGACGAGGCCGTCCGGCTCGCCAACGACAGCCCCTACGGCCTCGCCTCCACGATCTGGACCCGCGACCTCTCCCGCGCGCACCGGGTCGCGCCGCGCGTCGAGACCGGGATCGTCTGGGTGAACTGCTGGAACCTGCGCGACCTGCGCACACCGTTCGGCGGCGTCAAGTCGTCGGGCATCGGCCGGGAGGGGGGAGAGTACTCCTTGGACTTCTTCTCCGAGCCCGTGAACGTGTGCGTCCAGATCTGAGAGCGAGCCCCGTGCCGACCACCCACATCGATTCAGCCGCCGAGCGGCTCCTCGGCGCCCACGCGTCCGGTACGCCGTGCGCGCCCGTCCGCGACCTGATCACGGCCGTCGGCGACGCCTACGCCGTGCAGGAGAAGCTGACCGAGCGCTGGCTGGGCGAGGGCCGCCGCCTCGCCGGACGCAAGATCGGCCTGACGTCGCGGGCCGTCCAGGAGCAGCTCGGCGTCGACAGCCCCGACTTCGGGATGCTGTTCGCCGACATGGCCGTCCCCGACGGCGAGGAGATCCCCGCGGGCGCCGTGCTCCAGCCGCGCGCGGAGGCGGAGGTCGCGCTCGTCCTGGAGCACGACCTGCGCCACGAACGCCACACCGCCGCCGACGTCATCCGCGCGACCGCGTTCGCGCTGCCCGCCATCGAGGTCGTCGGCAGCCGCGTCCGCGACTGGGACATCACGCTCGCCGACACCGTCGCCGACAACGCGTCCTCCGGCCTCTACGTGCTGGGCAACCGTCCCGTCCCGCTCAAGGACGTCGACCTGCGCCTGTGCGGGATGGCGATGGAGCGGCGCGGCGAGCAGGTCTCGACCGGCACCGGCGCCGCCTGCCTCGGCCATCCGCTGAACGCGGCGCTGTGGCTCGCCGACACGCTCGTCCGCGTCGGCCGCCCGCTGCGCGCCGGAGACACGGTCCTGACCGGCGCCCTCGGCCCCGTCGTCCCCGCCGCCCCCGGCGACGTCTTCGAAGCCCGCGTAGACGGCCTCGGCGACGTCCGGGTCGCGTTCGGGAAGGAGACAAGCTGATGGTGGACGTGGCCATACTCGCGGAGCGGCTCGACAAGGCGGCCCGCGACGTCCTCCCCGTCGCGAAGCTCACCGAGCGCACGCCGTTCGACGTCGCGACCGCCTACGCGGTGCAGCGCGCCGGGATCGAGCGGCGCCGCCACCGTGGTGAACGCCTCGCGGGGGTGAAGATGGGCTTCACCAGCCGCGCCAAGATGGCGCAGATGGGCGTGGACGACGTCATCTGGGGCCTGCTCACCGACGCGATGCTCGCCGGGCCGTCCGTGGACGTGTCGCGGCTCATCCACCCGCGGGTCGAACCGGAGATCGCGTATCTGATCGGCCGCGAGGTCCGCTCCGCCACGGAGGTCGAGACGGCCGTGACCGGCGTCGCGGTCGGGTTCGAGGTGCTCGACTCCCGCTACCGCGACTTCAATTTCACGCTCCCCGACGTCATCGCCGACAACGCGTCCGCGGCCCACTTCGGGTTCGGCGCCTGGCACCCGCCCCGCGACGTGTCGAACCTCGGCCTGCTCATGGAGATCGACGGGCGTCCCGTCCAGACGGGCAGCTCGGCCGCGATCCTCGGCGACCCGGCGCGCTCCCTC
>JBOHBY010000913.1:0-8476 GCA_050698635.1 Spirillospora sp. | reverse complement strand
TTCCAGCGCCTCGGCGGCGGCGCGTTCGAGCTCGGCGAACCGTCCGGCGAGCTCGACCCAGCGGCCCGCCTCGCGGAGCCGTTCCAGGGCGGCGAGCCGGTCGCGCAGCGCGGTGCCGAGCCCCTCGCACGGCGCCGGCAGGTTGGGCGACTGGATCTTGACGAGGGCGGTGGCGTGCGCCTCGAAGGCGCGCCGCTCCGTGCTCTCGACCTCCTCGATCGACGTCGTGACCTGCGCGACCAGCTCGGCGTAGCCGTCGCGTATGCGGGCGACACCGGCGAGCTCGTCGCCCAGCGAGGTCAGGACGGCCCGGACGCGGTCGAGCCGCCCGGTGTCGGGACGCCCGTCCCGGACGAGCGACAGCGGATCGGTCCGGATGACGCGGCCGAGCGCGGTCAGCTCGCGGCCGACCCGGTCCAGCTCGGGATGGCGGGTGCCGTCGAGCCCGTGCGCCAGGCGTGCCGTGTTCCGCCAGCACTCCTCGACCTCTTCCAGGGGGAGGAGCAGGGCCGTCCAGGCGGAGTCGGCGGCGGCGACCTCGCCCGCGACGAAGTCGTAGGCGTCGGACATCATCGCGACGGCCTCGTCCAGCGTCACGCGCTTCTCCTGCGGGCCGAGGAGCGTGCGGTCCTGGAGCGGGATCTCGCCGCCCGGCAGCTCGACCGAATCGCCCGCGAGCATCCCGGTCAGTTCGACGAGCGTCGCCGCGTCCGGGCGGGACGACTGTGCACGCAGCTCGGACGCGGCGTCCAGGACGCGCTGGTAGGCGTCGAACAGCGTCCACAGCGTCGTCATCCGGGCCTTCGCGTCCTCCCAGCGCCGCCAGGTCTCGCCGGTGAGCCTGGCGCCCTCCAGCAGGCGGCTGCCCTGGTGCCCGTCGAGGTCGAGCAGCGAGGCGGAGATGCGGTCGCGTTCTCCGCGCAGCTTCCGCAGGGCATGGTCGACGCCTTCACGGCTCATGGGCGCGGCAGCCCCGGCCCCGCTCTGCTCCAACGTCAGCCCCGCGATCGCTCTCCAACCATCCCCCTGAGCATGCCCGGTTCAGGCGGTCTGGGAGCACGGACCTGCCCAGTATCGGACGTACGCTCTCATACAAGTGTGATCCGTGACACTGAACGAGACAAGCGTCATTGTGCACCAGATGATCGCCGCGCGCGAGACCGGGCCTCGTTCCACCCCGGCACCCCCGAATCATTGTGGGGGGACGACCCCCCACACCTCCCGGAACGACCCGTAGCCTTTGCGGCGGGAACCTCGTTGTCCGAGGTGACGTTACGACAGGTAGCCCGTCTGTGAGAGGAGTGGTGAGTCCGCGGTGTCGGACCCCAGTCATAGACCCGGTGCCCCATGGTGAGCGCGGCGCTGGGAGTGCTGGCGGTGGTCCTCCTGACCGCCGCGACCGGATATTTCGTCGCCCAGGAGTTCGCCTTCGTCGCCGCCGACCGTGCGACGCTCGAACAGGCCTCCGAACGCGGTGACACCTCCGCCCGGCGCGCCGTCAAGGTCATCGGCAGGCTGTCGTTCATGCTGTCGGGCGCCCAGCTCGGCATCACGATGACGACGCTGGTCGTCGGTTTCATCGCCAAACCCGCGCTCGCGGAGCTGATCCGTCCGCTGCTTGAGGTGGCGGCCGTGCCCGAGGGCGCGACCGGCGCGATCGCGCTGGCGACCGGGTTCGTCCTGGCGACGCTCATCCAGATGCTGCTCGGCGAGCTGTTCCCCAAGAACCTCGCGCTCGCGCGCGCCGAGTCGCTGGCGCGCGCGCTGGCCGCGTCCACCCTCGTGTACCTGACGGTGGCCGGGCCGCTGATCCGGTTCTTCGACCGCGCGGCCACACGCCTGCTGCGCGCCGTCGGCGTCGAGCCGGTCGAGGAGCTGCACAGCGGCGCGACGCTCGAAGAGCTCGGCGACATCATCGGCAAGTCGCACAGTTCGGGGCACCTGCCCGCCGACCTGTCCGGGCTGCTGGAACGTGCCGTGTCGTTCGGCGACCTCACGGCGGACGAGGTCATGGTGCCGCGGCCGCACGTCAGGACGCTGCCCGCCACCGCGCCCCTGTCCGACCTCGTCGCGCTGATCCGCGAGACCGGGCACAGCGCGTACCCCGTCTACGGCCAGGAGGTCGACGACGTCGTCGGCGTCGCGGGCGTCCGCGAGGTCGCCGACGACGCGCTCGACCCGTCCACCCCGGTCCGGCGGATCACCCGGCAGGCGCTGCTCGTGCCCGGCAGCCAGCCGCTGTACGGCGTCATCGAGCGGATGCGCGACGCCGGCGAGGAGTTCGCCTGCGTCGTGGACGAGTACGGCGGCCTCGCCGGCATCCTCACCTTCGAGGACATCGCCGAGGAGCTCGTCGGGGAGATCGCCGACGAGACCGACCGCAGCGAGGACGCGCCGACGTCCGGTCCGGACGGGTCGTGGCTCGTCGACGCGGGCATGCGCATCGCCGAGGTCGGCCGCCTCACCGGCCTCGACCTGCCCGAAGGCGACGCCTACGACACCCTCGGCGGGCTCGTCATGGCGGAGCTGCGGCGGCTGCCGTGCCCCGGCGACCGCCTCACCGTCGACCTGGACGGCGGGCCCGTCGAGCTGGAGGTCATGAGCGTCGCCCGGCGCGTCGCCGAGAAGATCCAGATCCGGGCGGCGACGTCGGCCGCGCCGGCAGGGCGCCGTCCGGAGGTCTCCGACCCGCCCTGCGAGATCCCCGCCGGGTCCGCTGAGTCCGCTGAGTCCGGTGAGTCCGGTGAGTCCGGTGAGTCCGGTGAGTCCGCCGCTTCGGACGCTGAGGACGGCACGGTGGAGGCGTCATGGACCCGCTGACCACCCTGCTGATCACCGTCCTGCTGCTGGTCGGGAACGGGTTCTTCGTCGCCGCCGAGTTCGCGCTCGTCGCCGCGAACCGTCCGCAGCTGGAGCGCGCCGCCGCCAAGGGCAGCCGTCCGGCGGTCGCGGCCGTCGCCGGTGTCCGCGAGCTGTCGCTGATGCTCGCGGGCGCGCAGTTCGGCATCACGATGTGCTCGCTGGGCCTCGCGATCGTCACCGAGCCGGCGTTCGAGCACTTCCTCGAACCGCCGCTGCACGCGGTCGGCGTACCGGAGGCCGGGTCGAAGGCGATCGCGCTCGGCTGCGCCCTCGCCGTCATCACGTTCCTGCACATGGTCGTCGGGGAGATGGCGCCGAAGTCGTGGGCGATCGCGCATCCGGAACGGTCGGCACTCATCCTCGCGCTGCCGTTCCGCGCGTTCGCGAAGGTGTCCAGGCCGATCCTGTCGGCGCTGAACGCGGCGACCAACGCGCTGCTGCGGCTCTTCCGCGTCACGCCGAAGGACGAGCTCGACGCGCACACCGACCCGGCCCGGCTCAGCCACCTGGTCGGCGAGTCCCGCCGCCTCGGCCTCATCGGACGCAGCGACCACGAACTGCTGCGCCGCGCGATCTCCGCCCGGGAGGCCACCGTCGGACACCTCGTCGTGCCCGCCACGTCCGTCACGACCATCGGCGCCGACGCGACCGCCGCGCAGATCCGCCGGACCGCGACCGCCAGCGGCCACAACAGGATGCTGGTCCGCGACCGCGACGGCGCGATGACGGGCATCGTCCACGTCCGGGCCGCGATCACCGAGCCGGGCGGGGACCGGCGGGCCGGGGAACTGGCGCACCCGGCGCCCGTCCTCACTGCGCGGACCACCGTCCTGGACGCGGTCAGCCGCATGCGCCGCGCCCGCGCGCAGCTCGCCGTCGTCAACGACGACGCGGACGAGTTCGCCGGCATCGTCACCCTGGACGACCTCCTGGCGGAGCTACTGGACACCAACCCGCACTGACACAGGCCCCGTACCTGCGACAACGGCGCAGTTGTCGAGGTGCTGCAACGGACTTTCCGCGTCATCGTGGTACCCATGAGCACACACGGCCACGGACATGGGCACGGCCACGGGCACGGGCGTAAAAGGATCCTGGTGAATCGGGTGCTTCACGTCCTGCGGCCGCACTCTCACGAGGCGGCCGACAAGGTCGACTCCGCGATGGAGGCGAGTGCGCAGGGCATGCGCGCCCTGTGGATCTCGCTCGCGGGCCTGGGTGCGACGACCGTCCTCCAAGCGGTCGTGGTCGTGTTCACCGGTTCGGTCGCGCTGCTTGGCGACACGCTCCACAACGCCGCCGACGCGCTCACCGCCGTCCCGCTGGGTATCGCGTTCGTCCTCGGCAGGCGTCCGCCGAACCGCCGCTACACGTATGGCTACGGACGTGCCGAGGACCTCGCCGGGGTCGTCATCGTCTTGGCCATCGCCGCCTCCGCCTTGGCGGCCGGGTACGCAGCCGTCCAGCGCCTGGCCCATCCACAGCCTGTGGATCACGTGGCCGCCGTGGCGGGCGCCGCGCTCGTCGGTTTCGTGGGGAACGAACTGGTCGCCCGCTACCGCATCCGCGTAGGACGCCGCATCGGCTCCGCCGCACTGGTCGCGGACGGCCTGCACGCCCGCACGGACGGGTTCGCATCCCTCGCCGTCCTACTGGGCGCCGCGGGTGTCGCCTTGGGCGCACCCTGGGCCGACCCGGTTGTCGGCCTGCTTATTACCGTCGCGATCCTGACCGTCTTGTGGCAGACGGCCCGCGAGGTCTGGCGTCGTCTCATGGACGCCGTTGACCCCGCCCTGGTCGACCGCGCCGAAGCCGCCCTTTCGTCGACTTCCGGTGTGCTCGCGGTCGGTGACGTCAGGCTCCGCTGGATCGGTCACCGGCTCCGCGCGGAATGCGACGTCGTCGTCGATCCCGCGTCTACCGTCGTCCGGGCACATCAGGTCGCCGTAGACGCCGAGCACAGCCTCCTGCACGCGCTGCCCAGGCTGTCCGGCGCCGTCGTCCACCCCGACCCGCAGCCCCGCGACGGTGAAGATCATCACGCGGTGCTGGCGGGTCACCGGTGACCGCGCACCTGTGAGACGTTAGTCCCAGGCAGAAGGGGATATACGGCCCCGGACGGTCGATCTGGGACGGGATGGCGTCGGTGAACCAACCATCAGCAAGCAACGGGCCCGAGGACAAGAGCCCGGAGACCCCGGAGACCCCGGAGACCTCGGAACCGGGGCAGGACACGCCCGTCTACGTCCCCGAATCCGAGATCCCGACCGTCACCTTCCCCCTGCCTGACGAGCCGGTCGAAGACGAACCGGTCGAGGACGACGACGAGGTGGTTCCGGCTGGCGGCTGGGGTGGGCATGGGCTGGTCGAGAGCGTCTACGAGCCGCTGACCTCGTTCTACGAGGACATCGATGCGCGGCTGAAGGAGACGCCCGAGGACGTTCCGCCGGTCGGCTGGGTGCCGCATATCGCGGCCTTGCGGGCGTTGCGGGAGGAGCGGGTCGCCGGAGACTGGGAGGTCCTGGCCCGGTTTCTCGTCGCGCCGGAGTCCGTGGAGGAAACGGAATCGCTGCGGCTCGTCCAGACGGAGGACGGGGACGGCGCCGTCCACGACATCGTCAAAGAGCTGACCGTGGCGGACAAACGTGCGCTGCTGGTCGCGCCCACGCCGGAACGGGCCGCCGAACTGCTGCGAAGCCTGGAGAACGATCCCGAGGTCTTCTCCCTGATGATCGAGACACAGCCCGCGACGGCGGAGGCCCGTTCGGTCGAGACGCAGGGCCTGCCGCCGATCGTCGACGACGTGGACGACGTGGACGACGTGGACGACGACGAAGAGGGCGACACCGAACCGACGAGGCGGCGGGAGTCCAGGTCCACCGGGACGGTCGAGTTCAAGCCCGTGACCGACCCTCCCGAACCCAACGCCGAGCCGGACGGCGAAACGAACACGGAGGCGGACAGCGGCGCCGCCGTCACGCGGGCCGAGCCCCTCCCCACGGCCCTCGAAAACGAACCCTCCGAGCCTGCCGAAACCGCCGAGCCCGCCGAAACCGTCGAGTCCGCCGAGGCGGTCGTTGCCGCCGAGGGGCCTTCGGCGCCGGAGACATGGATACGGTCGGCGGCGTTGCGTCCGGTGGGAGAAGCGTGGCGGCTGTCGTGGGAGACGGAGACGCGGCTGCTCCGGCGCGGGTTGATGTGGCTGGAGCAGTGGCCGAGGGACGCGACGGCGTTGCGGGCCGTCCAGTCCGAGAATCTGCGGCGCGGCGAGGCCCTGGATGCCAAGCGCGCGGCGTTGACCGGCACCATCGAGGAGTCGCGTGACGCGGCGGCCACCGCCGAGCAGGCGGCGGATCAGGCGGAGGCCGAGGCTGAGCGGCTCACCGCCGTCCAGGCGGAGGCTGAGGCTGAGCTGGCCGGTCCCCGCGCGGAGGCGGATCGGCTGCGGACGATCGCGGACGAGGCCGCCGGCGAAGCGAACGCGTTGACCCGCACGGCGGACGCGTCCTACGCGCGCTGCGTCCAGCTCGACGAGCGCGCCAAGACCGCGCAGGCCGAATTGCAGGCGGCGCGCCAGGAAGAAGCGTCCTTGAAGGACGAGCTGGGACGCGCGCGCGAGGCGCTACCAGGCGCGGCAGAAGAGGCGCACAGGCTCACCGCGACGGACGCCGATGCCGCAGGCGAGGGACACGCCGCGTACTACCGGCTGGTTTCGGCGGAGTCCGCACTGTCGGCGCTGCGCCGGAAGATGACGCTCGGTCAGCGGCTCCATGTGGCGTCGCCGCCGTCGGAACTGCGTACCCTGCGCGACGAGGTCAAGGCCCGGACGCGCGAGGCGGACGAGGCCGCCAAGCGTGCGCGGGACGCCAAAGAATCGGCGGAGCACGCGGAACGGGTGCGGCGCGGTCTGGCGTCGTTCGTGTCCGAAGGTGGGGCGCGGCTACAGCAGGCACAGGAGGCCCAGGAGCGACTGGGCACGGAACTGACCTGGCTGGCGACGGAGCGGCAGACCGCGGGCGGCGAGCATCAGGAGCAGGCCCGGCTGGCGTCGGCGGCGGTGGAGCGGGCGAACCAGGAGGGCAGGCGCGCCCACGCCGCACAGCAGGCCGCGCAGGCCGTCGAGAAACGGGTGAACGCCGCCCGGACGGCCCACGGCAAGGCCCTGACCATGGCGCGGCAGGCCCGGTCGGAGGCGGAGGCCGCCGTGGCCCGTGCGGCGGACACGGCGGCGGCGCTCGACCGCCACACCGCCGAGGCCGCGGAGGAGATGTCCGCCCGGGAGGCCGAACTGGAGACCGTGGCACGGACGGAGGCGCGCTCGCGGGAGAACGTCCTGGAGATCTGCGGTTCGGACCCCGCGGAGAACCCGGAGGCCGTCCCCGCCCACCAGCGCCGCGCGATGGCCCGGATCGAGCAGCTCACCGCCTACATGGACGGCCAGCGGTCCGCCGAGGGCGACGTCCTCCTCCGTACCGCCGACCTCGTTGTCGGGACGCCGCCCGGGGTCGGCCTCACCGCCCGCGACGAGGAGTTCGACGCGCTGATCGTCGCGGACGCGGGGGCGGTCACGGACGCGGAGTTCCTCATCGGAGCCGTCCGGTCTCGCCGCTGGATCCTCGTGGGCGCGCCCGGCGTCCGTCCTCCGGAATACCGCGAATACGCCGGCGCGCCCGCCGGGCGGCCAGAAGCCGGCCCGTACGAGCGCGCCATAACCGCCGCTCCGCACCTGGTGGACGCCCGCTGACGGTCCCCGTCAGCCCCTGTCCCTGTTTCTATTCCTGTTCCGTTCCCTCTCCCTGTCCCGCTCCCGCTTCCTGTCGTCGTCCTTCTCGGGGACGACGACGTGGAGCAGCCACCCGACCACGCCGACGACGATCGCGCCCCAGAAGGCCGGCCAGAAGCCGGAGACGTGGAACGGCAGGTCGAGCTCCCCGGCGAGTTCGCTGGTGAGCCACAGCAGCAGGGCGTTCACCACCAGGCCGATCAGGCCGAGCGTGAGCACGTAGAAGGCGCAGCCGAGCGTCTTGATGATCGGTTTGATGAAGGTGTTGACCAGGCCGAAGATGACGGCCACGGCGACCAGCGTGAGGACGCGGCGGGCGGCCGTGTCGCCGTCCACCGAGATGCCGCTGACCAGCACCGTCGCGGCCCAGAGGGCGACCGCGGTGATGCCCACCTTGAGAAGAATCCGCACACCACGATCATGGTGGGCCGAGACCGGCCGCGTCATCCCTCTACGCGGCGATTAGCGCGATTGCTCCGCTCATCATTCAGAACGAGCCACCGAGCACCGGGTACGGTCCAGCACCCACCGCCACCCGGGACGCATCGGCCGCCCGGAACGCATCGGCCGCCCGGGGACGGACCGGCCGCCGCCCGTGCGGGGTCAGTCGTTGCGGTCGAAGAACGGAGAGTTGGTCGGGATCTGCGAGCGTCCCGCGACGCGCGTGCCCTGGACGGCGGAGGCCGGCTCCCGTCCAGGACCCCGCCGATGCCCGCCGGGGTGTCCGCCGGGGTTTCCACCCGGGTGTCCGCCGGGGTGACCGGCCGGACCGGCCGGACCGGCCGGGGCCTGCGCGGGGGCGCCGCGTTGCGGACCGGCCGGGGGCTGCGC
>JBOHBY010000912.1:0-1956 GCA_050698635.1 Spirillospora sp. | reverse complement strand
CTCCAGGTCGGTGAGCTCGCGGACGGAGCGGACGATCGCGGCGCGGCGGCGGGCCAGCTCGATCCGGGACCGCCGTTGCATGGCGCGGATGGCGCGGCCACGCGCGGGGCGTCCGGGCGGGACGTCCCCGACGCCGGCGATCTGCGACTCGTACGCCATCAGTCCGGCGAGGTGGAGCGAGGGCCGCCGGAGTATGTGTTCCGCGAACGCGGTGACCTGGGCGGGGGTGTGGAGGGGGGAGCGCAGCGCGCCGATCCTGATCCGTCCGCCTAGGGGACGGTACGAGGCGTCGATGTCGATGCAGACGCGGATCGGGTGGTTTCTGGCGTTGTGCTCGATGAGGTCCAGGTGTTCCGGGGCGTCGGTCATGAGGGTGATCGCGCTTGCGGCGGTGGGGTCGGCGGCCAGGTCGGCGAGGGCGGTCCGGTCGGTGGTGGGGTAGGCGACGAGGATGTCGTCGCTGACGCCCTCCCGCGCCAGCCAGAGGGCCTCGGGCAGGGTGTACGCCATGATCCCGGCGAATCCGTCCATGGCGAGGACGTCCTCCAGCAGCGCCCGGCAGCGGACCGACTTGCTCGCGACCCGGATCGGCTTGCCGGCGGCGCGGCGGGCTAGGGCGGCGGCGTTGGCGCGGAGGGCGGCGAGGTCGACGGCGGCGAAGGGCGCCTCGATCCCGGCCGTCGCGGCGTCGTAGCGGTCGCGGAGGTTCATGCTCGTCACGCCGCCATGATACGACGAACATGAAGATCCTTCATATATCGGGCGGGGAGGCGCCGGCCGACATCCCGTTGCGATGGACGTCCCGTTCCGGGGGCTGCAAGTAGGCTCTGAGGGACGTTCTGAGCCGCCGATTCCCGCGCGAAAGAATGAGACCGTGAACGAATATGTGCTGACCCTGTCATGCCCCGACCGGCCCGGCATCGTCGCCGCCGTCTCGGGGCTGCTGGCCGAGCGCGGCTGCAACATCGTGGAGAGCCAGCAGTTCGGCGACGGCGACTCCGGCACGTTCTTCATGCGGGTGCAGTTCGCCGCCCTGGACGACACCGACCCCGACGAGCTGCGCGGCGCGTTCGCTTCCCTGGTGCCCGAGCTGGAGCTGGAGTGGCGGCTGCACGCGCTCGCCGAGCGGCCACGCGTCCTGATCATGGTGTCGAAGGGCGGGCACTGCCTGAACGACCTGCTCTACCGGACGCGGTCCGGGCTGCTCGACATCGACATCGTCGCGGTCGCGTCCAACCATCCGGACCTGCGGCCCCTCACCCAGTCGTACGGGATCGACTACCACCACCTCCCGGCCGGGCACGGCGGCAGGGCCGCGCAGGAGACCGAGATCCTGACGCTGGTCGAGCACTACCGCGCGGACCTGGTCGTCCTCGCCCGGTACATGCAGATCCTGTCGGACGACTTCTGCGCCAAGCTGCCCGGCGCGATCATCAACATCCACCATTCGTTCCTGCCGAGCTTCAAGGGCGCCCGCCCCTACCACCAGGCGCACGCGCGCGGCGTGAAGCTGATCGGTGCCACCGCGCACTACGTCACCGCCGACCTGGACGAAGGGCCGATCATCGAGCAGGAGGTCGCGCGCGTCGACCACACCCAGAGCCCCGAGGAGCTCGTGGCCGTCGGACGCGACGTCGAGTGCCTGGCGCTGGCGCGGGCCGTCCGCTGGCACACCGAGCACCGCGTCCTGCTCAACGGAGATCGCACCGTCGTCTTCCGCTGACCTGCGCCTTTGCCCCGCTCGATGATCGCGTGGGAGGTCGGCATGGCGTGTTTCACTCCCCGTGATGATGGCTCACTATGGGTGATGTCGGACGTGCCGATCTCACGGGGGTGGCCATGACCGAGACCCTGGTCAAGGACCTGATCGAGGAGGACCGCAACGAGCGGCGGGCGCGGCGCCTGGCCGTCCGCGAGTTCCGGCCCCGCCGCGCGCTCGCCGGGTTCGCGGCCGCG
>JBOHBY010000911.1:0-2429 GCA_050698635.1 Spirillospora sp. | reverse complement strand
GTGCCGCGCCGCGCGCAGCTCGGCGAGCGCGCCCGGCGTGTTGAGGGTGATCTCCAGGCAGCGGACGCCGGCGGCGACGAGGGTGTCCAGGACGTCGGCGACGCGGCCGGCGCGGGTGCCGCGCACGACCGCGACGACTCCGGTCGAGGTCAGCGCGCAGCCCGGCGCCAAGCGGGGGATCATGGATGGTCCTCTCAGGTCCGGGTCGGATGGGGGTCCGGGTCGGGGGTCCGGGGCAGAAGCAGGTGCGGTCAGAAGTAGGTGCGGATCAGGTCGGTGACCGTCTCGTCGTCGTCGACGACCGGGATCACCTGCCACTTGTCGAAGGCCGTACAGGGGTGGGAGATGCCGAAGCACAGCAGGTCGCCGGGGCGCGGCGGGGGGCCGTCGACCGCGACGTAGGCGTGGTGGTCGTTGGTGTCGGTGACGCGCAGCCCGCCCGCCGGGTGGACGGATCCGTCCCCCCGCCGGAGCCGCAGCGGGACGGGCAGCCCGGCGTCGTAGGGCGCCTCCCGCTTGCCCAGCCCGACGATCGCGAGGCCCGGTTCCGGGACGGACGTGACCTGCGCCCAGATCTCCAGCGCCGCGTCCAGCGAGCCGGGGATGCGGGTGAACGGCGTCCGCTGCGTGTAGATGCCGTCGTCGTGCGACACGTAGGCGCCGCTGCGCAGGATCACGGTCAGCTCGTGCCCCGGCAGCCAGGCACCGGACAGCTGCTCGGCGACCTGGTCGAAGTAGGCGCTGCCGCCCGCGGTGACGACGACGTCGCGGGGGAGCAGCCCCGACTTGGACAGTTCGATGGTGGCGTCGCGGAGCAGGCCAAGGTAGGCGCCGGCGGCGGGGACGTCCGGCATCCCGCCCTCGTATCCGGCGACGCCGGCGAGCTCGGTGCCGGGCGCGGCGGTGACGGCGCGGGCGACGGCGGTCAGCTCCTCGACGGTGCGGCAGCCGGTCCGCCCGCCCCGGTGGCCGAGTTCGACCAGCACCCGGAACGGGTGTTCACCGGCGGCGGCGGAGATCGCGGCGACGCCCTCGACGGAGTCGGCGTACAGCAGGAACTCCAGGCCGCCGTCGATCTCGGCGCCGATCCAGCGCAGCGCGGTCGGGTCGAGCAGCTCGTTGGCCAGCAGGATCCGGGGGACGCCGAACTCCCGGTAGGCGAGCACCTGGTTGGCGGTCGCGGCGGTGATCCCCCAGGCGCCCGCGTCGAGCTGCTCCTGGAAGAGCGTCGGGGCCATGGTCGTCTTGCCGTGCGGCGCGAACGCCAGGTCGTGCGCGGCGCAGAACGAGGCCAGCGCGGCGATGTTGTGCTTCAGCGCCGACCGCCGCGCGACCATGACCGGCCACGTGAACGGGCCACCGAAGAGCCGGTGGCGGGCGGCGGCGAACTCCTCGAACGAGACGGGTTCCCCTGGCTGCCAGAATCCTTTCGTCCGCCAGTCGACGTGTTCGGCGGGGATGGTGAGGCTGGTCACGGCAGATTCCCTCCTCCATGGTTCTCGGTACCGCGATCGGCTCGGTTCTCAGAACGGCTCTCGAAACGGCTCTCCAGACGGCCTTCGGGGCGGCCCTCGGGACGGCCTTCCAGGCGGGTCGCGCGGCGGCGCGGGCGGGACGAGCCGAGCACGCGGGAGATGTCCAGGCCCGTCCGCTCCACCATCGGCCCCACCTCCCTGACCCGCGCAGGCGTCATCCGCGACGTCAGCCCGGACACGCTCAGCGCCCCGACGGCCCGGTCGGTGTGGTCGAAGATCGGCGCGGCGACACAGCGGACCTCGGGCTCGTTCTCCCGGTCGTCCACGGCGTACCCGGACAGCCGCACCCGCTCCAGCTCGGCGGCCAGCCGGGCCGGGTCGGTGATCGTCCGCTCGGTGCGGGGGGCGAGGCCCGCGTCGACGACGTCCTGGAAGTCGTCCTCGCCGAGCCAGGCGAGGATGGCCTTGCCGACGGCGGTGCGGTAGGCGGGCATCCGCATCCCGACGCGGGACGCCATCCGGACGTTGTGCTCGTTCTCCACCTTGTCGATGTAGACGACGTCCGGCGCGTCGTACACGACGAGGTGGCACGTCTCGCCGACGACGTGCTGGAGGCGGCGCAGCGGGTCGGCGGCGACCGAGCGCATGTCGAGCGAGGACAGGTACGCCTGGCCGAGCCGCAGCGCGCCGTGCCCGAGCCGGAACCAGCCGGACTCGCGGTCGCGGGTGAGCAGGTCGCCGTCGATGAGCGGCGCGGCGAGCCGCAGCACGGTGCTCTTGCTGATGCCGAGGTCGTCGGCGATCCGGGTGAGGGACACGCCGCGTGTGTCGGCATGGTCGCGGACGTGGTCGAGCACCGCCAGCGCGCGCCGCAGCGACGACGACTGGTTCCGCGCCGCCGGCTGCGGCTGCGGCGGAGGCGCCCCGGCTCCGGCCCCGGCCCCGGCCCGGCGG
>JBOHBY010000910.1:0-6336 GCA_050698635.1 Spirillospora sp. | reverse complement strand
CCGGTTCGGGGCCGAGTTCGGCGGACGGGAGCGGATGGTCGCCGGTCGTCGGCAGCGACATCGTCAGCTCGACACGGAACGCGGTCCGGACGAGCGGTTCGTACGACGTCCCCGTGAAGTCGCAGGTCGCGAAGGGGTGGACGTCGGGTGAGGGTTCGTACGGGCCGGGGCGTTCGGCCCAGAGACAGAGTGCACCGCCATGCCAGGTGGCGTGGGCGACGAGCATGGTCACCGAAGCTATCAGCAGCCTCTGACATCCCGACTCACGACCGGTGTCGCCCGCGCCGACTGCCGTCACAGCGGGCCCGGACCGTCGCGTTAGGCTCGGGACATTCCGCCGCCGAAACGCACAGGAGGGTCGCCGTGGGCGAGTTCGTACGGGTCGAGGTCGAGGACGGGATCGCGACGATCAGGCTGGACCGTCCGAAGATGAACGCCCTGAACGCCCAGATGCAGCGGGAGCTGATCGACGCGGCCCGGCAGGTCACGCAGGACGACGCGGTCGGCGCCGTCGTCCTGTACGGCGGGGAGAAGGTGTTCGCGGCCGGCGCGGACATCAAGGAGATGGCGCCGATGTCGTACGCGCAGATGTCGGCGGGCCATTCGCGGCTGCTCCAGGACTTCGCCAGGGCGCTCGCCGGGATCCCGAAGCCGGTGATCGCGGCGATCACCGGGTACGCGCTCGGCGGCGGGCTGGAGACGGCGCTGACCGCCGACTTCCGGGTGCTGGGCGAGGGCGCGAAGGTGGGGCAGCCGGAGATCCAGCTCGGCATCATGCCCGGCGCGGGCGGGACGCAGCGGCTGTCGCGGCTGATCGGGCCGTCCAAGGCCAAGGACCTGGTCTTCTCCGGACGGCACGTCGCCGCCGAGGAGGCCCTCGCGATCGGGCTCGTCGACCGGGTCGTCCCGGACGCCGACGTCTACACGGTCGCGAAGGAGTGGGCGGCGACGTTCGTCGGCGGTCCCGCGATCGCGCTGCGGGCCGCCAAGCAGGCCATCGACGCGGGCCTCCAGGTCGATCTGGAGACCGGGCTGGAGATCGAGCGGACGCAGTTCGCCGCGCTGTTCGCCACCGACGACCAGGCGAGCGGCATGCGGAGCTTCATGGAGGAAGGCCCCGGCAAGGCGAAGTTCACCGGGCGCTGAGAGGGCGCTCCCTGAGAGCGCGCTCTTGGGCGTCCAGCACCTCGTCGGCATACAACTCCGTCCAGCGGCCGAGGGCGAAGAGGGGTTCGAGCATGCCGCGTCCCGGGCCGGTCAGGTCGTATTCGACGCGTGGCGGTGCTTCGGCGTAGCGGTGGCGGGTGACCAGGCCGTTCTGTTCGAGGCGCCGGAGTGTGTCGGTCAGGACCTTGTGGCTGATGCCGCCGATCCTGTCCTGGAGTTCGCGGAAACGGAGCGGGCCGCCGCCCAGCGTCCAGAGGACGACGCCGGTCCAGGTGCCGGACAGCACGTCGAGGCTGAGCCGGGTCTGGCAGTCGGCCGAGAACCGGATCTCGTCGAACAGGATCTCCTCCATGCGCACCCCCGCGATTCTGCCGTGCCCAATACGCACCGGATGGTGCCGAACGGACCGCTTAGCGTCCCGTCCGACGGTAATCGACGGGGAGGTCGTCATGCGGATCGGTGTGCTGGGCGCGGGGAACATGGCGGACGCGCTGGCGACGCAATGGGCGCGCAAGGGTCATGAGATCCGGATCGGGGCGCGGACGCCCGCGAAGGCCGCCGCGCTCGCGCGGCGGATCGGCCATGGGGCGGCGGGCGGCACGTTCCGGGAGGCGGCCGAGTTCGGCGAGGTGGTGCTGCTCGCCGTCTGGTACGAGGGCATCGAGGACACGCTGCGCGAAGCGGGCCCGCTCTCCGGACGGGTGCTGATCGACTGCACCAACCCGATGGAGCCGCCGTTCGAGGGGCTGAAGACGGAGGGCGGGCCGTCGGGCGCGCGGCGCGTCGCCGACGCGAGCGGGGCGCGCGTGGTCAAGGCGTTCAACGTGTGCCACGAGAGCGTGTGGCGGATGACGCCGCCCGTGTTCGGCGGGCGGCCCCTCGGCGTCCCGCTGTGCGGTGACGACGCGGACGCGCTGGCGGTCGTCCGCGGGCTGGTGGCCGATCTGGGCTGCGCGCCGATGGACGGCGGCGGGCTGGAGCGCGCCGGGCTGCTGGAGGCGGCGACGGCGCTCCTGGTCGGGCTGTGGTTCGCGGGCGAGGACCCGTCGGCGATGCTGCCGCCGCGCGAGTACGCCGGTAGCGACCCGCAACGCACATCTAGGTGAATCTCGGCAGTTTCTTGGGCGAGCCGCCCGGCGCCGTGAAGGGGTGCCGATAGCATCTGCCGCCATGCGACACGCGTACCGAACCGCGCTCGTGACGGGTGCGTCCAGCGGGATCGGTGAGAGCTTCGCCCGCCTGCTGGCCGGTCGCGGCACCGATCTGGTGATCGTGGCGCGGCGGGCCGAGCGGCTGGACGACCTGGCCCGCGAGCTGGTCGAGCGGTACCGCGTCGCGGTGGAGGTCCTCGCGGCCGATCTGACCGACCCGCTCCAGCGGTCCGAGGTCGAGGGCCGGCTCAGCGCGGACCCGGTCGAACTTCTGGTGAACAACGCGGGGCACGGCGCGTTTGGAGCGTTCGCGGAGACGCCGCTCGACGTCCAGGTCGCCCAGATCGAGCTGAACGTGACCGCGGTCGTGCGGCTCACCCACGCCGTGCTGCCGGGGATGGTCGAGCGCGGGCGCGGCGGGGTGCTGAACGTGGCGGCGATGTCGGGGTTCGCGCCGTCGCCGGGTAGTGCGACCTTCGGCGCGACGAAGTCGTACGTGGCGTCGTTCTCCGAGAGCCTGCACGCGGAGGTCGCGGCGAAGGGCGTCCACGTGACGGCGCTGTGCCCCGGGTTCACGCGCACGGACGAGGTCGTCCACGACCGGCCCGTGCCGTCGAACCTGCTGTGGCTGCGGCGCGACGACGTCGCGAGGGCCGGGCTGGACGCGGTCGCGACCGGGCGCGCGTTGTGCATCCCGGGCGTGCAGTACAAGGCCGCGTTCCCGGCCCTGCGGCTCGTCCCGAGGCCGCTGCTCAGAGCCGCCGTGAACCGCGTACGCCAGCAGGCCGCCGGGACACGCTGACCGGACACGGTGACGGGAGCCTCACACCTCCTTATTGCGCGGATCTACAAAACTCGCGGCCGGTGGGTTGTCGTGGGGCTTACTTGACGGGGATCACGCTGAGTGGCGACGATCGGAACCTACGCTTCAGTAGGTTATGAACGTCCCAGCGAAGGAAGCGCATGTCGCAGACCCCCGAAGAGAAGTTCCAGCACGGCCTCATGGTCGACCTCGAACCGGTGGTCGAGAAGGAACTGAACCGGCACCTGTCGATGGCCAAGGAGTGGTTCCCGCACCAGTACGTCCCGTGGAGCGAGGGCCGCGACTTCGACGGGCCGCTGGACGGCGAGCCGTGGTCGCTGGAGCAGTCGAAGCTGAGCCCCGAGGCGCGCGAGTCGCTCATCGTCAACCTCCTCACCGAGGACAACCTGCCCGGCTACCACAACGCGATCTCCACCGCGTTCGGCCGCGACCGCGCCTGGGGTACCTGGGTCAACCGGTGGACGGCCGAGGAGAACCGGCACGGCATCGTCATCCGCGACTACCTGACCGCGACCCGCGCGGTCGACCCGGTCGCGCTGGAGCGCGCCCGCATGCGCCACATGGAGGCCGGTTACGACGCCGACCACGGCGACTCGTTCCTGCACGGCGCCGCGTACGTGTCGTTCCAGGAGCTCGCCACTCGCGTGTCGCACCGCAACACCGGGATGGCGTCCGGCGACCCCCTGTGCGAGCAGATGCTGACCCGCGTCGCCGCCGACGAGAACCTCCACATGATCTTCTACCGGAACCTGCTGGCCGCCGCGCTGGAGGCCGAGCCGAACGCGACGATGCGGGCGATCACCGACGTCGTCAAGGGGTTCCAGATGCCCGGCCACAGCATCGACGGGTTCCTGCGCAAGTCGGTCATGATCGCCAACGCGGGGATCTACGACCTGCGGCTGCACCACGACGACGTCCTCGTCCCTGTGCTGCGCAAGTGGAACATCTTCGACCGCACCGACCTGTCGGGCGAGGGCGAGAAGGCCCGCGAGGAACTGGACGAGTTCCTGGGGCTGCTCGAGGCGTCCGCGACCAAGTTCGAGACCCGCCGCGAGGAACGCCGCGCCCGCCAGGCCGCCCGCCGCTCCTGACCTTTCTCACCTCCTCTGATCAGGCCGTCTGACCAGGGTCGGTCAGTGCGCTGACCTGGTCTGGCCGCCGATTGGTCCGATTTGTCCGGAACGTCGGGCCGGTTCCCGGCGTCAAACGATGCATGGGGAAGCATCGGCGGCTGGGCGGCTATCGATTGCTGAGCGAGATCGGCCGGGGGAGCACCGCGGTGGTGCACCTGGCCATGGACCCCCGCGGCCGCGAGGTCGCGGTGAAGGAGCTGAGCCCGGAGCTCGTGGGGGAGCCCGAGGCGATCAGCAGGCTGGCCCGCGAGATGTCCGCGCAGGCGCGCGTGCGCAGCGAGTACGTCGCCGGGCTGATCGACGGCGAGATCACGACGGAGCGGCCGTACGTGGTGATGCAGTACGTGCCCGGCACGCCGCTGAGCGACCTGATCTCGGCGTACGGGCCGCTGCGCAGCGACCGGCTCGGCCGGTTCGCGCGGCGGCTGGCGCTCGCGCTCGGGGACGTCCACGACGCGGGCGTCCTGCACCGCGACGTCGCGCCCGGCAACGTGATCGTGATGGGCGACCGCCCGACGCTGATCGACTTCGGCATCGCCCACGAGACGGGCGCCGAGCAGCTCACCAAGCGCGGGATGGTCGTGGGGACGCCCGCCTACCTGGCGCCGGAGCTCATCGAGGGCGACCGCGCCACGCCCGCGTCCGACGTGTTCTCGTGGGCGTCGACGGTCGCGTGCGCCGCGACGGGCCGCCCGCCGTTCGGACGCGGCTCGCTGCACGGCGTCTGCTTCCGGATCCTGCGCGGCCAGGCCGACCTTGACGGTGTCCCGGAACCGCTGGCCGGGCTGCTGCGGATGGCCTTCCGGCGCGACCCGTCCAAGCGCCCGTCCGCCCGCTGGCTCGCCGGTGCCCTCGCGGACCGCGAGCTCCCGGCGACCAGGCGTGATGGCGCGGCCGTGGCCGGAAACCCATGAGATCTTCACCGCCGATCGACCGGGGTAGGGTTTCGGAAACGATGAAGGGAGCAGTCACGTCCGGGGACCGAATCGGCCACTACACCATGCTTCAGACCCTCGGGGAAGGGGGGATGGGCGTCGTCTACCTCGGCGCCGACCCCGAGGGACGGAACGTGGCCATCAAGGTGCTGCGGCCCGCGGTCGCCGGGGACGCCACGGCGCGTCGCCGGCTCGCCCGCGAGGTCGACTCGATGCGCCGGGTGCACAGCCCGCACGTCGCGGAGATCCTCGACGCCGACGTGACCGCCGACCAGCCCTACATCGTCACCCAGTACGTGCCGGGGCGGACGCTCGAAGAGATCGTCGAGGAGTCCGGGCCCATCTACGGGACGGCGTTGCAGCGGCTCGCCGTGGGCCTCGGGTCGGCGCTGTCGGCGATCCACGGCGCCGGGATCGTCCACCGGGACATGAAGCCCGGCAACGTGATGCTCGTCGACAGCGAGCCCGTCGTGATCGACTTCGGCATCGCGCAGGGCGCCGACGCGACCCGGCTCACCGCGACCGGGATGGTCATCGGCACGCCCGGCTACCTGGCCCCGGAGATCATCGAGGGTGAGGACGCGGGCCCGCCGTCGGACGTGCACGCCTGGGCCGGGACGGTCGCCTACGCCGCGACCGGCCGCCCGCCGTTCGGCTCGGGCACCTTCGAGTCGATCTTCTACAAGATCATGCAGGGGACGCCCGACCTGGAGGGGGTCCCGGACGCGCTACTGCCCGTGCTCCGCTCGGCCATGGCGCGGCACCCCGCCGAACGTCCCACCGCGGTCAACCTGGTGCAGCTCACGCGGCGCGTCCATCTCGAAGCGACCATCACCGACCAGACCCGCGTCGACCGGCACTACCCGTCGCCCAGCGCGTCGCAGCCGGTGGACGACCCCCCGACTCCGGCCGACTTCTCCCGGCAGTTCTCCATGCCGGTGGCGGCACCGCCACCGCACGACGTGCCGCCGGCGCGTCCCACCACGCCCGGCTCGACCGCGATCCCGGTGCCCGGCCCGCCGCCCACGCCCGCGCCGACCCCGGCGCCGACCCGTCCGCCGGAACCGGCCGCGCCCGCGGCACCGGCGCGCGACCACGCGCTGACGGCGACCGCATCGGCCTCATGC
>JBOHBY010000909.1:0-2090 GCA_050698635.1 Spirillospora sp. | reverse complement strand
GGGGGGATTGGTTCGCCGGCCGGCACAGGAGCCGCGACCGCTAGGGAGCGGCTGCGGGGGAAGCCGCTCCCTAGCAGTACAGCGCGGGTCTAGATGACACACTTATGCCGCCGCTTCTTGTGGGACTTGGCGGCCTGCGCATTCCGCCGCTGGTGGTAGCGGATGACTCGGCTCGCGTGCCGCACCTCGGGGACGCCCCGGCGACGACGGAACACTGCCGCGCACCGCTGGTTCAACGCCCGGCACACCTGTTCGGCCGTCACCTGGGGGTTTTTCCCCCCGCAGCCGCTCCGTGTGGGTCGCCACGAACCCCAGCACGACCAGCGCCAGGGTCAGGTGCCGGGACAGCCCGGTGTAATCCCGCCCCTCGTAGTGCATCAGCCCCGCCTCTTGCTTGCCCAGCCGGAAGGCGTGCTCCACGACCGCGCGGCGGAAGGCCACCGCCAGCACCCGCGGGAGCGGGGCGGCCGTCGCGTTGGTCAGGAAGTACTTCACCTCGGCCGTGGCCTCGTTGGTCGCCACGACCAGGGTGTGCTCCCGGTCCGCGACCCACACCGCCGCACTCGTCGCCCGCCAGAACGAGGCCCGGACGGTCCGGTGGGCTAGACGGTGCCGCCGCCCCTGTCTCGCGTCCGCCGGGGTGAGCCGCTCGTCCGCCCGCCGGGCCGGGCCGCCGGCCTTGTCCCGGACGGCGAAGTTGACCGGCACCTCGGCCACGAACCGCTGCTCCACCAGGTTGAGGAACCGCAGGAACGGGACCTTCGACCCGTACCCCTCGTCGAACACCAGCCAGTCGAACGACACTCCGTTCCCGCTCACCCGCAGCCACTGGTCCACCGCGAGTCGCCACTTCGGCCGATACCGCACGTCGTCGGGGATGCCGGCCGCCCGGCACCTCTCGCGGTCAGCGGCCCACCCCTTGGGCAGGTACAGGTCGGCGTCCAGGAGGGCCTGGAAGGTGCCCCGCGCCACCGCCAGGTGGACGGTCACGATCCCGCTGTCGATCTTGCCGACGCACCCGAGGTACTGCCGCTGCACCCCCGGCGTGTGGTCGCCCCACTTCCGGCAGCTCGTCTCGTCGACCACCCCGACGGTGCCGAGCGGGTCGGCCGGGACGTCCGCGAGCACCGCGGCTAGGTGCGTCTGGAGGGTGTCGCGGGCGTGGCCGTGGTCCCACCGGGCGGTGACCAGGAACTCCTGGAGGGTGCGGACGGCGGTCCCGGCCGCCAGGGCGATCGGCTCGATACTCTTCCGCGGCAGGTCGGACAGCAACCCCCGGCAGTAGGTGTCGAAGTGTTTCGCCGTCCGGTCCTGGCCGAAGATGCCCCGGAACCGTCGCAGGTACGCCGCGAACGCCGGCCCCAGGTCGGTGATCTCCTGCTCCGTCATCGGCAGTTCTCCCAGATGGGACTGGTGGGACCGCGCCGTGGCGCCGCCGATCGCGGGTTTCTCTGCAAGGCCCGGTGCCGCTCGCGACATAAAGTAGTCATGGACCGCCTCGCCACCCTCTTCCACCGCGCCGCCGACCCCCGCCCCGACGGCGAACTGCTGGCCGCGTTCCTCGACGAACGCGACGGCGACGCGTTCGCCGAACTCGTCCGCCGGCACGGCCCGACCATCTGGGGGGTGTGCCGCCGCGCCCTCCCGGACCTCGCCGACGCCGAGGACGCCTTCCAGGCCACCTTCCTGGTACTCGTCCGGCGCGCCAGCCGTCTGGTCGCGACTCCCACCGTCGGGCCCTGGCTGTTCGAGGTCGCAGTTCGGACGGCCGCCAACGCCCGCCGCAAGAACTCCCGCCGCCGGGCCCTCTTCGAGGGACTGCCCGACGCCGTCGCCGACCCGCGACCGGCGACCGCACCGGCGACCGACCTCGACACGATCCTCCACGGGTTACCCGAGCGGTACCGGGCGGTACTCCTGATGTGCTACCTCGAAGGGCTGACCCACCGCGAGGCCGCCGGTCGCCTCGGGTGTGCGGAAGGGACCGTTTCGTCGCTCGTTTCGCGCGGGTTGGCGAAACTGCGGACAAAGTTCGCGGGCCGGGAGCCGGCGGCGGTGCTAGCCGTCGCGGGGGTGGCAGTTCCCGTGGG
>JBOHBY010000908.1:0-2836 GCA_050698635.1 Spirillospora sp. | reverse complement strand
CATCCGGCATCGGGCCGCCGCCTCCGCCACGAGCGCGGCATGGTACGGCTGCGGCAGGGCCGCGTAGGCCGCGCGCGCCGCGCCGAACGCCTCGGCCGCCTCCGCGAGGTTCCCGCGTCCCATCGCGAGGACGCCCCGGCAGGCCGGGAGCGCGGCGGCGGCCATGGGGGCGTCCGTGCCCGCGACGCCCTCGGCGTACTCCTCGACCACCCGCTCGGCCTCGGCTCCGGTACCGGCGCGGACCAGCGCGACGACGGCCATCGGCGCCAGGTCACCGGCCCACACCCAGATGCCCTTGGCGCGTATCCGGTCGAGGCCCCGCCGGGCCTCGGCCACCGCCTCGCCGAGTTCGCCGCGCATGATGTGCAGCCGGGTCATCGCGCCTGAGGCGGTGGCCAGGACGGTCGCGGGCGCGTTCGCGGGGTCGAGGAGACCGGCGGCGTCCAGTTCGGTGGCCGCGGTGCGCCGGTTGCCGAGCGCGCAGGCCAGCAGGCCGAGGACGAGGTGGGCGTCCGAGGCGATGCTGGAGACGCCCTGGACGATCTCCAGCGTCTGCCGCGCCCGCCCGGCGAGGCCGTCCCAGCGGCCCGCGTACCAGTCCAGGCGCAGCGCCGTGCCCTCCATCATGCCCTCGACGAACGTGGCGCCGCACTCGGCGGCGAGCCGTCCGCCCTCGGCGCGGAACCGCTGCGCCCGCGCGTGGTGCCCGAGCCAGGTGGCGGCGTCGGCGAAGTTCCCGCAGGCCCGCGCGGTCTGCCGGCGGTCGGTGCCGGCGCCCGCGCCCGCGCCGTCGATGAACGCCTCGGCACGTTCCCATACGGCGGGGTCGCCGGCGAACATCAGCAGCGCGAGATGGTTACCGCGCACCGCCGTCCGCACGGCCGCATCGGGCTCCGCGCCACGGCCGGGCTCCGCGCCACAGCCGGGCTCTGAGGTCACGAGTTCCTCGGCGCGTTCGATCCACCGCCGGTAGACCCGGAACGGATGGTCGTCCCAGCTCGGCATCGCCAGCGCCGCCATCCCCCGGGCCGCGAGCGCCGGACGTTCCCGCAACTCCCCCACGGCGGTCTCGGTGCAGACCCGGCCCGCCTCGAAATCGCCCATCTGGTTGTAGAGCAGCAGCCCCAGGTTCAGCCTGATCTCCCCGCGCAGAGCGTCCGGGATGTGCTCGTCCTCGACGACGGTTCTCAGCAATTCGACGGCCCGGTGATTGGTGCGCCCGAGCACCGCGTCCCGGCTGAACTCGACCGCGATTCTGGCGCGTTCCTCCCGTCCGAGACGGGAGTCGGACAGCAGTTCCTCAAGAATCTCCACGGCGACCGCCAGATCGCCCATCGCACGCGCGGAAGCCGCCGCGGCCTCGGCGTAGTGCTGCCATTCCGGCACCATTCCGGCCTCGCGCGCGTGGTAGGCGAGCTGGACGAGCGGCCGAGGTTCCTCGTCCGCCAGCGCCCGCACCGCACGCCGGTGCAGCCTGCACCTGTCCGGCCCAGGCAGTGCGGAGTAGACGGCCTGCTGGGCCAGCGCGTGCCGGAACCCGTACCTGTTCTTGCCCCACTCGTACAGCACTCCGGCGAGCAGCGCCTCGCCGATCGCGGACGAGCGATCCGCGGACGAGCGATCCGCCGACGGTGAACGTCCCGCCGGAACACCGCCCATGACCGCCTCGATCAGCTCCTCCCCCGCCGGGACACCGAGCACCGACGCCGCCCGGACGGCATCGGCCGCCACCGGCGAGAGCGGTCTCATCCGGTCCGCGATGGCCTCCTGGAGCAGCGTCGGGACGCCGATCACGTCGAGCACCCCGACATCTCCCCGCGTCTCGACCCGCACCGAGGCGGGCAGGGCCCGGACGACCTCCTCCACCACGAACGGGATGCCCGCGCTGCGCCGGTGCAGTTCCTCGGCCAGGTCCGTCGCGACCTCGGGGGCACCGGTGACCGCGGCGAACAGGCCGCGGACGCCTGGCACGTCCAGCGGACGAAGGGCAAGCAGCAAGGACGTGGTGCCGGGAGGATGCCGGAAGGCGCGTCCCAGCGGCAAACGGTCCCCTGAAAGATCCTCCGGACGGTAGCTGAGCACGGCCGACAACCCGGCGGGTGGGTCGTCCACCAGGAAACGCAGCAGATCCCGCGTACCGTCGTCGGCCCAGTGCAAATCCTCCACGACCATCACGGTTTCGCCGAGCGCGTCGAGCAACGCATGCACGGCACGGAACACCCGGTGCTCGCGGGCCCGCGCGTCATGCAGCGGCTCAAGCCCCGGCGGCAGCCGGTCGGCCAGCTCGGGCAGGTAGGGACGCAGCGCGCCGCAGACCGGGCTGGGCCCGGCGACCCGGTCCATGGGCAGTTTCCGCAGCAGTTCGAAGACGGGCCCGTACGGGAACGGCTCGCGGAGGCGGTGGCAGCGGCCGCGCAGGATCACACGGTCCCGGAGGGACGGGTGCCGCAGGGCCTCGTGGATCAGGCGGGTCTTGCCGATCCCTGCCTCTCCTTCCACGAGCGCGACGGCGGGGGGACGCGCCACGATGTCGAGCAACGAGTTCAGCTCGCCCGAACGGCCGATCAGAACGGGCGCAGCCGGGGTGCGGATGAGCGGGGAATGCATGACCAACTCCGGCGGGTGGGCCGCGGCGGCCACTGTGAGGGGAGCGGATATGAGCAGCCGGTCACCGCGGTGACAGTGAAGCTAAGCCTTGTGCCAACCCGCGACAACCCCACAACCCGAATTCCCTCGCTCGAAAACCCGCGCGTGAAGAATGTGGCCTGTTCAGCCCGCCGGACGGGGCGTGGAAACACGAAAACGGCGTGTGGTCCCCATCAGCGAGCTGACGGGG
>JBOHBY010000907.1:0-6502 GCA_050698635.1 Spirillospora sp. | reverse complement strand
GCCGTGGCGAGATGGTGGAGATCGGGGACGGGTTCCGCATCCCCGAACTGCTCGCCGCGACGGGCGCGCGGCTGCGCGAGGTCGGCACGACCAACCGGACCTCGCCGGACGACTACGCGGCGGCGGTCGGGGCGGAGACGGGCTTCATCCTCAAGGTCCATCCGTCGAACTTCCGCATGACCGGGTTCACGCGCGGCGCCGACGTGGCCGAGCTGACCGGTCTCGGCGTTCCGGTCGTGGCCGACATCGGCTCCGGCCTTCTCGCCCCCGAACCGCTGCTGCCGGACGAGCCCGACGCCGCGTCCATGCTGAAGGCCGGGGCGCGCCTCGTCACGGCCAGCGGCGACAAGCTGCTCGGCGGGCCGCAATGCGGGATCGTCCTCGGGGATGAAGAGCTTGTGCGGCGGCTCTCGCGGCACCCGCTGGCGCGGGCGTTGCGCGTTGGGAAGATGACGCTCGCGGCGCTGGAGGCCACCGTCCGGGGGCCGCGGAACCCGACCGAGGAGGCGCTCCACGTTGAGGTGGAGGTGCTGCGGGAGCGTGCCGACGGGCTGGCGGCGCGGTTGCTGGATGCCGGGGTGGACGCGCGGGCCGTCGAGAGTGAGGCGGCGGTCGGGGGAGGGGGCGCGCCCGGCGTTGTGCTGCCGAGCGCGGCCGTGTCGCTGCCTGAGTTCTACGCGGCGCGGCTGCGGCGGGGGTCGCCTGCCGTGATGGGGCGGGTTGAGGACGGCCGCTGCCTCCTCGATCTTCGCTCGGTTCCGCCGGGGCGGGACGGTGATCTCGGCGACGCCGTCCGGCGGGTCGTCGGCCAGGGCTAGGGTTCCGTGCCCGTCTGGTCGGTGATCCCGGCGCGTTCCCGGTAGGCGCGGACGTACGCCTCGGCGGCGGGTCCGCGCGGGCGCCGGCCCGGACGGATGTCGCACGACAGCGCCTTCGCCTCCTGGATGTGCGTGTTCGGGTCGAGGGCGAGGTGCAGCAGCTCGTTCGCGGCGTCGCCCCGGCTGTAGCCGCTCGGGCCCCAGTGGTAGGGCAGGCCGATCTGGTGCAGGGTGCGGCCGTCCACGGTGAGGGGCGGCATCCGGTCGGTCACCAGGACCCGTGCCTCGACGACGGCGCGCGGGCTGACGATCGTCGCCCAGCCGCCGTGCTCCAGCCCCCGCAGCGCCGCCAGCTCCGGCGACACCTCGCAGAAGAACTCCGGTTGCAGCTCGGCCAGGTACGGCTGCCAACGCGACATCCCGCCCGCCGTGTGGTGCTCGGTCAGCCGGTACGTCGTCGCGACGAACGGATACACGTCCGCGCCGGGCTCACCGTCGCTCGGCGCGTACCGGTTGTCGGGATGCGGCGCCGGCAGGTGCCGGACGGGGTTGCGCCGCTGCCCGTACAGCGGGTTCGAGAACGGCGACTCCTGCGGCTCGTAGTGCGCGGGGAGCGGGCCGTCCGTCAGGCCCGACGGGACGTAGAGCCACGCCTTGCCGTCGGCCTGCATGATGAACGGGTCGTCACCGGCGAGCGCGTCCGGGCCTGTCGCGTCCTTGGGCGGACGGTAGCCGGGCGGGCGGTCGGCGATGAAGTCGGGCACGTCGTGGCCCGTCCACTTCTTCTGGTCGGCGTCCCACCAGACGAGGGCCTTGCGTTCGCTCCACGGGTTGCCGTCCGGGTCGGCGGACGCGCGGTTGTAGAGGACGCGGCGGTTCGCGGGCCACGCCCAGCCCCACTCGGGCGCCACCCAGCTCTGCTCGCGGCCGGGCCTGCGGCGGGCGGGCTGGTTGACGCCGCCGGCGTAGCAGCCGCAGTAGATCCAGCAGCCGCACCGCGTGGAGCCGTCGTCCTTGAGCCGGGTGTACGACGACAGCGGCGCGCCGTCGTCGTCGAAGCCGTTGATCTCGGCGAGGACGGCCTCGGCGTCCGGCTCGTCCAGCGGGCCCTCGGTCGGGTAGTCCCAGGTCAGGTCGAGTATCGGACGGTCCATCTCGTCGGAGGACCGGGCGAGCTTCTCCCGGACGATCCGGCCCAGATGGTAGGTGAACCACAGGTCGCTGCGCGTGTCCCCGGCGGGCTCCACGGCCTTGTGGTGCCATTGCAGCATCCGCTGCGTGTTGGTGAAGCTGCCGTTCTTCTCGGTGTGCGCGGCGGCGGGCAGGAAGAACACCTCGGTGCCGATGTCCTCGGTGCGCAGCTCGCCCGTCTCGATCTCGGGGCCGTCACGCCACCAGGTGGCCGACTCGATCAGCGAGAAGTCGCGGACGACGAGCCAGTCGAGGTTCGCCATCCCCAGCCGCTGGATCTTGGCGTTCGCCGACCCGACCGCCGGGTTCTCGCCCATCAGGAAGTAGCCCTTGCATACCCCGTCGATCTGCGCCATCGCCGTCTCGTAGGTGCTGTGCGAGCCCGTCAGGCGCGGCAGGTAGTCGAAGCAGTAGTCGTTGGCGGCGGTCGCGGCGTCGCCCCAGTACGACTTCAGCAGGCTGACGAGATAGGCGCGCATGTTCCCCCAGAACCCCTTGCGTGCCGACTCGGCCTGGACGAACGCGTCCAGGTCCTCGTGGGTGTGCGCGTGCGGCATCGGGATGTAGCCGGGCAGCAGGTTGAACAGCGTCGGGATGTCCGTCGAGCCCTGGATGGACGCGTGGCCGCGCAGCGCCAGGATGCCGCCGCCGGGGCGCCCGATGTTGCCGAGCAGCGTTTGGAGGATCGAGGCCGTCCGGATGTACTGCACGCCGACGGTGTGCTGCGTCCAGCCGACCGCGTAGGCGAACGCCGTCGTCCGGTCACGTCCGGAGTTCTCGGTGACCATTTCGCAGACCTTCAGGAACTGGTCTTGCGGGACGCCGCAGATCCGCTCGACCATTTCGGGCGTGTAGCGCGCGAAATGGCGTTTGAGAACCTGGAACACGCATCTCGGATGCTCCAACTCCGGGTCGCGCTCCGGTTCGCCCTCGCCGATCGCCGCGCCACCGGACCCGTGCGCCTCGCCGTGCCCCGACTCCGACACGGCCGCGACGCGCTCCTCCCACCGCATGTCCCGGTCCCCGGCGGCGGACTGGGCGTTCATGCCCGCGTACTGCCAGGTGGCGGGGTCGTAGGCGCGTTTCTCAGGGTCCAGGCCGGAGAACACGCCGTCCAGGTCTTCGGTGTCTTGGAATTCGGCCGACAGGATGACCGAGGCGTTCGTGTAGGACAGCACGTATTCGCGGAAGTACTTCTCGTTCTGCAGGACGTAGTTGACGATGCCGCCGAGGAACGCGATATCGCTACCGGCCCGCAACGGGACGTGGGCGTCCGCGACCGCGCTCGTGCGCGTGAACCGCGGATCGACATGGATCAGCTTCGCGCCGCGCGCCTTCGCCTCCATCACCCACTGGAACCCGACCGGATGGCATTCGGCCATGTTCGAGCCCTGGACGACGATGCAGTCCGCGTTCTGCAGATCCTGCTGGAAGGTGGTCGCGCCGCCGCGTCCGAACGAGGTTCCCAGACCGGGAACGGTGGAGGAGTGTCAAATGCGGGCCTGATTCTCGATCTGCACCGCGCCGAGCGCCGTGAACAGCTTCTTGATCAGGTAGTTCTCCTCGTTGTCGAGGGTGGCGCCGCCGAGGCTGGCCACGCCCAGCGTCCGCCGGACGGGGACGCCGCCGTCCTCCCACTGCCAGCCGTGCCGGCGCGCCTCGATCACCCGGTCCGCGATCATCTCCATCGCGGCGCCGAGGTCGAGCCGCTCCCACCGGGTGCCGTGCGGCCGCCGGTACAGGACCTCGTGCTCGCGGGCCGGGCCGGTGGTCAGCTGGAGGCTGGCCGAGCCCTTCGGGCACAGCCGCCCCCGGCTGACCGGCGAGTCCGGGTCGCCCTCGATCTGGGTGACCTTCCCGTCCTGGACGTACACGTCCTGCCCGCAGCCGACCGCGCAGTACGGGCAGACCGACTTCACGACCCGGTCGGCGGTGCTCACCCGCGCCTCGATCCGCTCGGAACCCGCGCTCTTCGCCGCGGCCCCCCGTCCGAGCGGATCGGTACCGGTGAGCTGGCGGTAGACGGGCCACGACCCGATCCATGTGCGAACGCCCACGTCACACCACCCCTCACCATCGGCGCGCCGCTGCACCTACCCGGGGCCCGCCCCGCAAAACACCCCTTACAGGGCGCCGGACGGACAAGCTGGGCGCGCTCGTCCGGTCCGGGCGTCACGTCACCTCGCGTTCCCCGCGCTCAGCCAGTCGGTGAACCGGACACCGCCGATGACGGCGCCGTTGTCCGGTACCAGGCTCTTCTCCTTCAGCTTCGTGCCGAAGTACAGCGCCTCGGGGTCGGCGACCACCGTTCGGGTGTCGTCGCGGAACTGGAGGTACTGGCGGATCAGGTCGGCGAAGGCGAAGCGGTCCGGGCCGGCCACGTCGGTGATGCCGCGGGTGGGCGAGCCGAGCGCGGCACGCGTCACCGCGTCGGCGACGTCGTCGGCCGCCATCGGCTGGATCAGTGCGTCCGGGACGCGGACGGTGTCGCCCTCGGTCGCCGCGTCGGCGATGGCCCCCGCGAACTCGAAGAACTGGGTGGCGTGGACGATCGAGTACGGGATCGGCGAACCGGCGATGAGGTCCTCCTGCGCCACCTTCGCCCGCATGTAGCCGCTGTCGGGCAGCCGCTCGGTCCCGACGATCGACAGCGCGACGTGGTGCCCCACGCCCGCCTCGGCCTCGGCCGCCAGGACGTTGCCGGTGGACGTGGTGAAGAACTCCATCACGGCCGCGTCCTCGAACGACGGCGAGTTCGACACGTCGACGACCACCGACGCGTCCTTGAGCACGTCCGCCAGGCCCTCCCCGGTGAGCGTGTTCACGCCGGTGTTCGGCGCGGCGACCACGGCCTCATGCCCCCGGTCGCCGAGCCTGGCGACGACCTTGCCGCCGATGAGCCCGCTGCCGCCGATGACCACGATCTTCATTGCCCGCACCTCCACGATGCTTCAGGTAGGTCCCGCCCGGAGAAGGACGGCGTCCGGATTTACGACAAGGCGGCCCCCGGATCTGTGACGGCCGTGCCATGACCATCCCCGCCAGACTGCCATGCATCCCCCGGCGGCCGGGGATGGTCAGGCGGACGGGGGCGTGGCGGCCAGGCCGTCGAGGAGGACGTCGAGGGCGTGGGCGGCCTCGGTCGCGGCCCTGGCACGGTCCGGAGCGGAGATGACGAACTCGCCCGCCCGGCGGACGGCGCCGTAGAGCGCGACCGCCATCACCTCGGTCTGGACGACGCGCAGTTCGCCCGCCCCGGCCGCCTCCTTGAGCTGGGCGCGCAGGAGTTCGTAGGAGCTGCCGCGGTCGGCCTGGCCGGGGAAGATCTCGGGCGCGTCGATCAGGATGATGCGGGCGAAGTCGTCCTCGATGCACAGTTCGAGGAACAGCCGGATACCGGCCCGGATCCGCGCGAGGGGCGAGTCGAGCACGAACAGGGCGTCGCGGCGGTCGTGGAACGCCTCGTCGACCATCTCGAACACGGCCGCGAAGATCTCGCGCTTGCCGCCGGGAAAGTAGTGGTAGAGGGCGCCGCGCGCCATGCCCGCCCGGTCGAGGATCGCGGAGACCGTGGTGGCCTCGTACCCCTGGTCGGTGAAGCACTGCCGGGCCGCTTCGAGGAGGCTCGCCCGCGATGCCTCCGCCTGTTCCTTGCGCCGCACGACGCCAGGATAGCCCCCGGAGATCTCCCTCGGAGTTTCGTTGACCGACTGTCGGTCTATGTTCTAGCCTGCTCCCATGCTGCTGGTGAAGGACCTCGGATTCCGGTATCCGGGCGGGGAGCCCGTGCTGCGCGGCGCGTCGCTGCGGCTGGAGCCGGGGCTGGCGGTGGGGCTGCTCGGCGCGAACGGCAGCGGCAAGTCCACGCTGCTCGGCGCGATCACCGACTCGATCGAGGGGGAGCGGCGCGGCCTGGTCGCGGCCGGACCCGGCCCGGACGGGCGCATCGACGGGCCCATCGGCTACGCCACCCAGGACGTCGCCCTCTACCCGCACCTGACCGTCGTCGAGAACCTGACCCACGCGGCCCGGCTGGCGACGCGGCGGTGGCGTGTCGCCGGGCTCGTCGCGGCGGCGGTCGACGACTTCGACCTCGGGCGCCTGCGCGACCGTCCCGCCCGGTTCCTGTCGGGCGGGCAGCGGCGGATGGTGCACCTGGCGTGCGCGTTCGTTCATCGTCCTGCGGTCCGGCTGCTCGACGAGCCCACCACCGCCCTCGACTTCGAGACCCGGCAGAAGCTCATCGGCCTCGTCGGCGAATGGCGCTCGCGGGACGTCGCGATCCTGGTGACCGCGCACTACCCGGAGGACGTCGAGGAGCTGTGCTCGTCCATCACCGTCCTCAGCGACGGGCGGACCTACGACCTCGGCCCGCTCGGCGGCTACCTGGCCCGGCAGCGGCGCCTCGGCTACGTCGAGCACGTGACCGACGACGGCGCCGTCAAGCTGACCGAGCTGCACAGCCCGCTCGGCTCCATCGACGACCTCCAGCG
>JBOHBY010000906.1:0-6374 GCA_050698635.1 Spirillospora sp. | reverse complement strand
GTGTCGACGTCGGCCGCGACATCGACGTCGGGCTGTGGGCCGACCTGCGCGAGGTGGAGGCGGGGCAGCGCTGCGTCCGCTGCGGCGAGCGGCTGGAGATCCAGCGGGCGATCGAGGTCGGGCACATCGTCAGGCTCGGCGACCGCCACGCCCGCAAGGCCGGCGCGGAGGTGCTGGCCCCGGACGGCCGCCGCGTCCCGGTGATCACGGGCGGCTACGGGATCGGCGTCGAGCGCGCGATGGCCGCGATCGTCGAGGCGCACCACGACGACCGCGGGATCGTCTGGCCGCTGTCGGTCGCGCCGTTCCAGGTCGCCGTCGTGGTCGCGCAGGCCGACGACGACGCCGTCAGCGAGGCGGCCGAGGGGGTCTACGCCGGGCTGGCGTCCGCCGGGGTGGAGGCCGTGATCGACGACCGGCCCGAGCGGGCGGGTGTGAAGTTCCGCGACGCGGAGCTGACCGGCATCCCGTTCCGCGTCACCGTGGGCCGCCGCGGCCTGGCCGAGGGCGTCGCGGAGGTCACGGCCCGCGCCACGGGCGAGACGGAGAAGGTGCCGCTGACGGCCGTCGCCGGCCACGTCCGGACCCTCGCCGGTCGTTGAGAATGGCGGGACAGGACGACCGAACCCCCCGGAAGAGGCCATGGCAGAGATCATCGGAACCGACGGCACCTGGACGTTCGACGGGGAGGTGCTCCGCATCGTCCCCGGTCACGGGCGTGGCGTGCACCGGTTGCGGCGGCTGCTCGGCGAACTGACCGTCCCGCTGGAGGCCCTCGCCGGGGTCGCGGTCGAGCCGGGCGGCAAGAACAGCGTCCTGCGCGCGCGGCTGCGGCAGGGCGCCGACCCGCTGCTCCAGGCGGCCGCGGGCGGGTTGAAGGACGCGTCCGACCCGTACCGGCTGAGCGTGGACGGCGGCCGTTTCGCGGTGGCCGAATACCTCGTCGACGAGGTGCGGAACGCGCTGCTGATCGAGGAGGTCGGCACCGGCCCGGTGGACCGTTTCCTGCTTCCCGGGCCCGATGTGCCGGTCCGCGCGTCGGGCGGCGACGGATCGGCGGCGTTCGACGGCGACACCGTCCGGCTGGAGTGGAACTGGATGGCCGAATCCGCCAAAAAGGACGCCGGGCCCCAGCAATTGCCACTGCGGGATATCACGAGCGTGGAACTGCATCCCGCAGTCGGCCTCGACAACGGCTACCTGCGCTTCCGGGTGGACGAAGGCGCCACGCGGCCGGAGCCCATCTTCGACCCGCACTCCATGATGCTGTGGGGGTTCAAGAAGGAGGCCGCCGCCGCGTTCGCGGTGGCCGCCGCCGTCGTGGCGCGCCTGCCGCATCCGAACGCGGTCGACGGCGTGCCCGCCGCGGCCCCGGAACTCGAATGGGCCCCCGAACCTGAGCGCGCCGAAGGCGGCACTGAGGACCATGACGCGCTCCTGCGGCGGCTCCGGGAACTGGGCGATCTGCACAAGGAAGGCATCCTCACCGACGAGGAATTCGCCGCCGCGAAACAGGCCGTCCTCCGCCGTCTCTAGCGCGTTGTCACCCGAAAACCATTTGACCTGCGGGGCGGGCGTTTCCGAGACTCGACGGTTATGGGTCATGTCGAGGTGGGGCACGTCCGTCACACGCTGCCGGACGGCCGCGTACTGCTGGACGACGTGTCGTTCCGCGTCGGGGACGGCGTCGTCGCCGCGCTCGTCGGCCCGAACGGCGCCGGGAAGACCACGCTGCTGCGCCTCATCGCCGGGGACATCGCACCCCAGTCGGGGACCGTCGCGCACAGCGGCGGACTGGGCGTGATGCGCCAGTTCATCGGGGGTCTGCGGGACGATTCGTCCGTACACGACCTGCTGCTTTCCGTGGCGCCGCCGAGGGTCCGCGAGGCCGCGGCCACGGTCGAGGCGGCCGAGCTGGCGATGATGGAGCGCGACGACGAGCCGACCCAGCTCCGCTACGCCACGGCCCTCGCGGGCTGGGGCGACGCGGGCGGCTACGAGATCGAGGTGCTCTGGGACGCGTGCTGCGTCGCGGCACTGGGCGTCGCGTACGACTCGTGCCGATGGCGGGAGGTCCGCACCCTTTCCGGCGGCGAGCAGAAACGCCTGGCCCTCGAAGCGCTGCTGCGCGGCCCCGACGAGGTCCTTCTCCTGGACGAGCCCGACAACTATCTCGACGTCCCAGGTAAGCAATGGCTCGAAGAACGGTTGCGGGAAACGTCCAAGACGATCCTGCTGGTGTCCCACGACCGTGAACTGCTCGACCGTTCCGCCGAGCGCATCGTCACCGTCGAATCGGCCCAGGTATGGATTCACGGCGGCCGTTTCTCCACCTATGCCGCCGCCCGCCGCGACCGTAACGAACGCCTGGAGGAACTGCGCCGCCGTTGGGACGAGGAACACACGAAACTCAAGGAACTCGTCAACACCCTGCGCAACAAGGCGACGTTCAACGACTCGTTCGCGTCCCGCTACCGCGCGGCCCAGACACGCCTTCGCAAGTTCGAGGAGGCGGGCCCGCCCGAGCTTCCGCCGCGCGACCAGAACCTCAAGATGCGGCTGCGCGGAGGCCGCACCGGCAAACGTTCCGTGATCTGCGAGAATGTGGAACTCACGGGTTTGATGAAGCCATTCGGAACCGAAATCTGGTTCGGCGAACGCGTCGCGGTGCTCGGCTCCAACGGCTCCGGCAAATCGCATTTCCTGCGCCTCTTGGCCGCCATCGCGGAGACCCTCCCGCGCGGCGCGTCCCCGGCCGCGCCGGTCGCCCACACCGGCATCGCCCGGCTTGGCGCCCGCGTCGTCCCCGGGCTGTTCGCGCAGACCCACGCCCGTCCCGACCTGGCCGGACGTACCCCGTGCGAGATCGTCATGACCGAGCATGCCCGGCTGCGCAACGACGCGATGAGCGCCCTGGCCCGGTACGAACTCCAATACTGCGCCGAACAGCCCTTCGAAACGCTCTCCGGCGGGCAGCAGGCCCGGTTGCAAATCCTCCTCCTGGAATTGGGCGGCGCCACACTCCTGCTCCTGGACGAGCCCACCGACAACCTCGATCTGGCCAGCGCCGAAGCCCTCCAGGAGGGTTTGGAATCGTACGAGGGCACCGTCCTCTCGGTAACCCACGACCGCTGGTTCGCGCGCTCCTTCGACCGGTACCTGGTATTCGGCGGAGACGGCTCCGTCTACGAATCCACGGAACCCGTCTGGGACGAACCCAGGGTGGCCCGCCCCCGTTAGGCGAGGAGCCGATCACGATCGATGAGAGGGAATCTCATTGATCATTCACATACCGTGCGACGGTAAACGTAGGATCCTCCCAGGCGGCCAGAACAATTGGGAGGAGTCGGCGATGCCCCGACCCGGCGGCACTCCAGACGGGCCATCCGCGAACCGGCCTACCCGCCTGCCGGGCGACGCCCAGGCACGGTTCCGGACCGACATCCCCTCCCCCGCGCGAACCTGGAACTACTGGCTGGGCGGCAAGGACAACTACGAGGTCGACCGGGTGGTCGGGGACGCCACCGCCGCGGTGAACCCCGAACTCATCCGGCTGGCCAGGGAGGGCAGGCGGTTCCTGATCCGCACCGTGCGCCACCTGGCCGCCGAGGTGGGGATCCGCAACTTCCTCGACATCGGCGCCGGGCTGCCCACCGAGTCCAACACCCACCAGATCGCCCAGCAGACCGCGCCCGACGCCCGCATCGTCTACGTCGACAACGACCCCATGGTGCTCGTGCACGCACGCGCCCTCATGCGCGGCACGACGCCCCAGGGCGTCACCGGCTATCTCGACGCCGACTACCACCACCCCGGCCAGATCCTGGACGAGGCCGCCAACGTCCTGAACTTCAACGAGCCGATCGCGGTGATGTTCATGGGCGTGCTCGGGTTCTGCCAGGACTACCCGACCGCCAGGCAGATCGTGGCCGACACCATGGCGGGGGTGCCGCCGGGCAGCCACCTCGTCCTGTGGGACTGCACCGACACGTCCGAGGAGGCCAGGCGCAGCACCGAGACGTACGCCGAGTCCGGGACCCTGCCCTACAACCTGCGCAGCATCGAGGAACTCGACGCCTTCTTCGACGGCCTGGAGAAGGTCGAGCCGGGCATCGTCACCATCTCGCGATGGCGGCCCGACCAACCCGAAGGCGAACCCGAACCCGAAGGCGAACCCGAACCTGAAGGCGAACCCGAACACGTCCACGGCTACGGCGCGGTCGCGCGCAAATCCTGACTCAGCGGCCCTAGCGCGGTGGGCCGACGACGATCTGGCCGTAGGCGTCGGCCGCCGCGCCGAGGGCCTCCTTGGAGATCTCGAAACCGTCCGGCCGGGGCGTGGACAGGTCGCGTCCGGCCTGGCGGAACATCCCCTCGATCCCTCCCGGTGTGGCGATCATGAGCAGGTCGGCCCGGTCGGAGGTGATGCGGTAGCCGTGCGGGATGTTGCGGGGCAGGTACACGATGCCGCCCTCGGACAGCTCCATCTCGTCGTCGCCGGCCCACAGCAGGGCCGTGCCCTTGATGAGCATGAAGATCTCGTCCTCGCGGGTGTGCATGTGGAACGGCGGCGCCTCGCCCCTGCTCACGTCGAAGCGGCCGACGGTCAGCTGACCGTCCGTCGCGGCGGAGTCCAGCAGGACGGAGAAGGTGCCGCCGTCGAGCCATTCGAGCTTCTGCTGCTGCTCGGGTTGCGCCAGGTAGGGGATGGACATCGTTCTTCCTCCATTCGCGTTCGGTGGGTCAGGCGGGGATCAGTTCGCCGACGATGGGGATGAGCTTCTGGCCTGCGGGGCTCGTCCAGCTCCCCGCCAGTTCGGTGAGGATCATGTTGGTCGAGGCGAGGCCTGCACCGGCCTTCTCCATGCGCCGCAGGGCGACGTCGTCGGCGAGCTTGCTCGGGGAGCCGCCCGCGTCGGCGACGACCTGGACGCGGTAGCCGTCCTGGAGGGCGCTCAGCGTCGGGTACACGGTGCAGACGTCGTTGGTCACACCGGCGATGACGAGGTCGCGGCGGCCCGTCTCCTTGATCGCCTCGGCGAAGGCCGGGTCGTCCATCGCGTTGACGACCCCCTGGCGGCGGATGCGGTTGGCGTACTCGTCCGGGGCGATCTCGGCGAACTCCGGCAGGATCGGGCCCTGCGCGTGCTCTTCGAGGGACGTCGTGAGGATCAACGGCATGTCCAGCGCCTTCGCCGCCTTGGCCAGCGCGAACGCGTTGGCCTTGAGCCCGTCCTGATCGGTCGAGCGGACCCAGCCGACGGTACCGGCCTGGTGGTCGATGAGGACGACGGCGGCGCTCTCGGGGGTGTAGAGGTTCAGCGACATCGCGGGAGGTTCCTTCCATTTGTTAAGCGGAACATTTCGTCCGCTTTAACGAGCGGGGGTGCGATCTCATTCCCGGACGGCCGGGCTACGGTGAAACGGGAGGGGAGGACGCGTCCGATGAGCGAAGTACGCCGCCGTCCGCGCCGGGACGCCGAGGCCAACCGGGAGCGGTTGCTCGCCGCGGCGGTCACCGCGATCCTGCGGGAGGGACGCGACGTCCCGCTCGCCACCATCGCCGCGGAGGCGGGGGTCGGCATCGGGACGCTCTACCGCAGGTACGCCGACCGGCAGGCCCTCCTGCACGACCTCGAACACCGCGCCTACGACCTGCTCGTCGGCATCCTGGAGGAGATCGACGGGCTGGGCGGCACGGGCCTGGACGCCATCGGCGAATACCTCGCGCGCTGCTTCGACAACGGTGACCAGCTCGTCCTGCCGCTGCACGGCGCGCCACCGCTGATGACGCCCGAGGCGGTACGGGCCCGCCAGACGATCGACCGCCGCCTGGACGAACTGCTCGACCGCGGCCGGTCGGACGGCAGCGTCCGCGCCGATGCCAACGCGACCGACGTGATCGTCTTCGCCGCCCTCATCACCCAGCCGCTCTCGTACGGTCCCGACTGGCCGCGCATGGTCCGGCGCCAGATCGCGCTCTTCCTGAACTCGCTGGCGGGCGACGGCCCGCTCGACGTCCCCGGACCGCGGATCACGCAGGGCGACATCGAGACCGCTTTCGCGCTGAACGCCGCTGAACGCCGGTGACGATCGCGGCAAACCCGGGTGACCAGGGACGGTCTGAGGGCGGGCCGTCCTGTCCACATTGGTTCCGCGATCGGTAGGGTGCCCGGGTGCGGGTGGTGGTGACGGGTGCGGCCGGGTTCATCGGTAGCCATGTGGTCGAGGCGTTCTCGGCCGCAGGGCACGAGGTGCTCGCCGTTGACGCGCCCGAACGCTCACTAACCCCGGACGTGGCGCGGCGGACGTGGGCCGGTGTCGCGGTGCTGCCGGGGGTCGTCGCCGCGGAGGCCGATCTGGCGGTACACGAT
>JBOHBY010000905.1:0-3018 GCA_050698635.1 Spirillospora sp. | reverse complement strand
GGGATACCCGCGTCATGCGTTCCTCCCAAGTTGACTGATTATCAGTCAGTTGGGACGCTAACTCCAGGCCCTGACCGACGTCAACCCGAGGAGCGCCGATGGCGAGGCCCGACCGCCGCGCGATGCTGATCGAGGCCGCCGCCGGGCTGTTCACCGAGCGTGCCTTCGACGAGGTCACCACCACCGAGATCGCCCGGCGGGCCGGCGTCGCCTACGGGCTGATCGCGCACCATTTCGGCAACAAGCGCGGTCTCTACCTGGCGACCCTGCGCGCCGCCGCCGACCGGCTCCGCGCCGTCCACGAGACGGCCCCGCGGGGCGACACTCCAGGCACGCAACTCCGCGACGCGCTCGACCGGCACATCGCGTTCATGGAGGACAACGCCGCCGGTTTCCTGGCGGTGATGCGCGCCGGCAACGGCTCCGACCCCGAGGTCCGGGAGATCGTCGAGGAGCTGCGGTGGGAGGGCGCCCGGCGGCTGCTGGACGCGCTCGGCGCGGCGGACCCGGTGCGTCCCGTCCTGCGGACGGCCATGCGCGGCTGGGCGGGGTTCCTGGACGAGATCGTCATCGACCGGCTGCGGCACGGGGACGTCCCGCGCGAGCGGCTGGTGTCCCTGGCGGTCGTGACCCTCGCCGCCGCGCTCCGCGCCGCCGTCGCCGACGACCTGGAGACCGGGCTCGACCCGGCCGTGCTCGACCTGCTCGACCGCTAGGAGGGCTCGATGATGCCGAGGCCGTCGGCGCCGACCTTGACGGCCGACTCGTCCAGCGCCGCCTCGGAGATCGGCTGGATGCGGCCGTCCAAGTCGTGGACCGGGCTGGCCTCCTTGTACCAGGACTCGATCACCGCGTTGCCCCAGAAGTCGCGGCGGCGGTCGTCGTGCACGTTCCACCGGTAGGTCTCGTGGTCGGGGTCGCCGGTGTAGTAGTCGGAGGTGTAGATCTCGACGCGGTGCCCGTCGGGGTCGCGGAGGTAGACGTAGAAGGCGTTGGACACGCCGTGCCGTCCGGGGCCCCGCTCGATGTGGTGCTCCTTGCGCAGCGACCCGAAGATGTCGGCGGTGTGCAGGACCTGGTGGGACTCGTGCGTCGCCACCCCGAGGTGGTGCAGGCGCGGCCCGGCGCCGCCGGTGAACGCGACGTCGTGGACGGTCTGCTTGCGGAACATCCACGCCGCGTACAGCTCGTGCTCGTCGCCCTCGATCGTCTCCGAGCACCCGAACCCGAGGGCCTTGTAGTGCTCGTAGGCGGCGGGGATGTCGGGCGTGCAGATGTTGAAGTGGTCCAGCCGCGCGATCTGCGCGCCGCGGTGCAGGTCGTAGCGCTGGATGAGGCGCTCGCCGCGGGCGATGTCGTGGAAGAACTCCACGGTGAAGCCGAGCGGGTCGACGGCGCGGACGGCGTCGCCGACGCCGTGGGTGCCCTCACCGGCCGGGACGCGCCGGACGGGACGCCCCCGCTCGGCGAAGAACTTCTCGGCCCGGTCGACGTCCTCGGGGGCGCGGACCCGGTAGGCGAGGTGGTCGAGGGCCGCGACCGGGCCCGCGCGCAGCACCAGCGAATGGTGGGTCAGCTCGTCGGTGCCCCGCAGGTAGAGGGCGTCCGCCTCCTCGTGCTGGACGTGCAGCCCCAGCATGTCGACCCAGAACCACCGGGCGGCGGCCAGGTCGGTGACGGCCAGCTGCGCGTACGCGGAGCGGACGACGTCGGGCGGCGGAGTGCTCATCGGTCCTCCTGAACGCCGAAGCGGGGCGTGTGCACCTCGCCGAGCATCACATGGACGATCTTGGACTCGGAGAAGAAGTCGATGCTGTGCGCGCCGCCCTCCCTGCCGACCCCCGAGTCCTTCATGCCCCCGAAGGGAGTGCGCAGGTCACGGACGTTGTGCGAGTTGATCCAGACCATACCCGAGGCGACGCCGTGGGCGATCCGGTGGCCGCGGCGCAGGTCGCCGGTCCACACGTAGGCGGCCAGGCCGTAGCGGGTGGCGTTGGCGAGCTCGATCGCCTCGTCCTCGTCGTCGAACGGCGCGAGCGCCACCACCGGGCCGAAGATCTCCTCCTGGAAGATCCGGGCGTCGCGGGGGACGTCGGTGAACACGGCGGGCTGCAGGTAGTTGCCCTCGGGCAGGTGCGCGGGACGTCCGCCGCCCGCGACGAGCTTGGCCTCCCGCTGCCCGACCTCCACGTACGCAAGGACGCGCGCGTAGTGCTCGGGGTGCACGAGCGCGCCGACCTCGGTCGCGGGGTCGGACGGCAGCCCGACCCTGACCCGCTCGGCCCGCTCGGCGATCCGCCGGGAGAACTCCTCGTAGACGGGCCGTTCCACCAGCACGCGGGACCCGGCCGTGCAGCGCTCCCCGTTCAGCGAGAACACGCCGAACACGACGGAGTCGAGGGCCTCGTCGAGGTCGGCGTCGGCGAACACCACGACGGGCGACTTGCCGCCGAGCTCCATCGACAGCGCCTTCAGGCCGTCGGCGGAGCAGCGCATGATGTGGCGTCCGGTGTCGGTGGAGCCGGTGAACGACAGGACGGGCACGTCCGGGTGGTCGACCAGGGCCTGGCCCGCGACCTCGCCGATGCCGTGCACGATGTTGACGACCCCGGCGGGCAGCCCCGCCTCGGTGAAGATCTCCGCCCACAGGGTCGCCGACAGCGGTGTCCACTCGGCGGGCTTCAGCACGATCGTGCAGCCGGCCGCGAGCGCCGGGGCGAGCTTCCAGCTCTCCAGCATGAACGGCGTGTTCCACGGGGTGATCAGCCCGGCGACCCCGGCGGGCGTCCGGACGACGTAGTTGAGCTGCTGGTCGCCGACCCGGTACGACTCCTCGCCGAGCGCGACGATCACGTCGGCGAAGAAGCGGAAGTTCTCGGCGGCGCGGCGTGCCTGCCCGCGCGCCTGCGTGATCGGCAGCCCGGAGTCGAACGACTCGAACGCGGGCAGCCGGTCCTCGCGGGCCTCGACGGCGTCGGCGATCCGGTTCAGGATCGTCGCGCGCTCGCGGTTGGAGAG
>JBOHBY010000904.1:0-3396 GCA_050698635.1 Spirillospora sp. | reverse complement strand
GGTCGGTCCCGTGCCCGGCGGGGCCGCGGTCGCGGCGCCCGCCAAGGGCGAGGCCCCGCTGTTGAGGTCCACCGATCCGGGGGCGGAGCGGTTCCGTCCGGTCGGACGGCTGAAGACGGGGAGCCAGTGCACGGGGACGGTGATCTCACCGCCCGGACCCGGGGCAGGGGCCGGAGCCGGAGCCGGAGCGGGGGCGGGGGCGGGGGCGCCCGAGCCCGGGGCCCGCGCGCTGGTGCTCACGGCCGGGCACTGCGCCGGACGGTTCGCCGCCAACGACGTAAGCACCAATCTCGACGCGCCCTCCGGCTGGACGTTCACCCCCGCCTACTTCATCGACACCGTCGACCAGCACCGGTCGTTCCCCGTCGAGTCGATCCGGTACGCCACGATGAAGGGTGTCGATCTGGCCGTCGTCGAACTGGCGGCGAGCTACGCCGACCTCGCCGCGATCGACGTCCGTCCGCTGGACACCTCGGCGGCGCCGCCCCCGGAGGGCGCGTCCATCGAGGTGGTGCACGCGCCCGTGAACGGCATACCGACCGGCCAGGAGTACCTCCGCCGCTCCCGGTGCCGCACGGCCGCGCGGACCGACGTGGCCGAGTCGCCCTGGGTCTGGTACGGGGCCTCCCCGAACGACTGCGAAGGCGTCGCGGGCGGCTCGTCCGGCGGGCTGGTCGTCCAGCGGGACGGCCGCCGGGTCGTGGCGGTGCTCAACACGACCGTCGAGACGAGCGTGTCGGGGGTGTGCAAGCAGGGGCGGCCCTGCGAGATCGGCCCCGGCGGCGCGGTGCTGCGTCCCGGCACCTCGTACGCGATCGGCGTGGACCCGCTGTCCGGCTGCGCGCTCGACGACATCCGCGCCGCGTCCTGCCGACTCGACCCAGGCGTGGGCGCCGCGCCGTCGGACACCAGGGTCGCCGTCCCGTCCGCGAACGCCCGCTGGGACGCCAAGCTCAACGCCGACGGTCAGCGGTACGCGCGGATCAAGACCGGGCCGCTCGGCCGCACCGACTGCCGCAACCCCTCGGGCTACGGAAAGCCTTTCGCCGTCGCCGACCGCCCGACGATCACCGACCCGCTCCCGGCACGCGAGGACTTCTCCATCCTGTGCGCGATCAGCGGCCAGGACTCGGCGTGGGTGCCCACCCGGTTCGCCACCTTCACGACCGTGCAGGTCGACGACACCCCGCCGACGGTCGCGCCCGTGGTCAGCGCCCGGGATCTCGACACCCAGTGGGCCGTGGAGCCGATCTTCCAGATCTTCGAGATCGTCCACTACGAGATCAAGTACGGCGCCCCGGACGCGGTGGACTGCGCAGACCCGTCCGGCTACCAGCCGTACCGGCGCTTCCCGGCGTTCCTCAAGAAGACCCAGGCGTGGCGCTACTGCGCCATCGGCTACGACCTCGCCGGCAACGCCACCCCACCGAAGACGGTCGACCTGAAGGTCGGTCAATCGCCCGGGTAGGGGGCCGCGCTGGATTCGCGGATCTGGAGTTCGGGGGGGAGCGTGATGCGTTCGGGTGGGGCGCCGTGCATCATGCGGACGAGCAGGTCGACGCCCTGGGCGCCGACGTCGAACATCGGGTTGCGGACGCTGCTGAGCGGGATCGTGAGCTGCGCGGCGATGGGGACGTCGTTGAAGCCGACCACGGCGACGTCGCGTCCGGCGCGCAGGCCGCGTTCGCGGAGGACGCCGAGGACGCCGATGGCGGCGAAGTCGCTCACGGCGAAGATCGCCGACGGGTGGGGGGTGCGGTCGAGGAGGCGTTCGGCGGCCAGCGCGCCGCCCGCGGCGTCGAAGCTGGCGTGGACGACGTGGTCGCCCGGCACGGGGTGGCCGCGTTCGGCGAAGTAGCGGGTGAAGGCGGTCGTGCGGTCGATGCCGTTGGCGGCGTACGGCAGCCCGGCGACCACGCCGACGCGGCGGTGCCCGAGCGCGTAGAGGTGCTCGGCCGCCAGGCGGCCGCCCTCCAGGTCGTCGCAGGTGACCGACGGATGGTCGCCCGCACGCCGGTTGACCAGCACGAACGGGACGCCGTGCGCGGCGAAGCCGGCGAGGAACCCCCCGTCGACGTGCGCGTCACCGAAGATCATCGCGTCGACGCGGCGGGACAGCAGCATCGAGATGTGGGCCTGCCGGGTGGCGGGGTCGTCCCAGGAGTTGCTGACCATGGTGTGGAAGCCGTGCCGGGTCGCGGAGCGCTCGACGCCCTCGTAGATCGAGGCGAGCACCTGGTCGGTCAGCCGGGCCATCATGACGCCGAGCAGCCGGGAGCTCTGCCGCCGGAGCCCGGCCGCCTGGATGTCGGGCACGTAGCCGACCTCCCGGGCGACCTGCCTGACCCGCTCGGCGGTCGCGGCCGAGGCCGCCCGCGCGCCGCTGGTGGTGCCGTTGAGGACCCGGGACACCGTGGACACGTGCAGCCCGGTGAGCTCGGCGATCGTCTTCAGCGTCGCGCGTCCCCCGGACGGCGCGGCTGACCCGTCCGGCGCTGGATCGGCGGCCTTTCCGTCCTTCGCCCCTTGCAAGACCACCTGTTTTCCCCGGCGCCGCTCGTCGGCCGATTTCCTGGGACCGGCTCTTGACAGCGTCCAGGCTAGCAGTTTCTCATAGAGCAAACGTTATAGCCAAACGTTTGCGCGTGCCGGTGGACGACCGGCGGCCCGACCCGTCCGGGAGGTCACGACATGGCGACCGAGGTGATCGCGGCACGTCGGTCGCGGCTGGTGACCCAGCTCCTGCTCGTCTGCGGCGGCGCCGTGCTGCTCAACCTGGTCATGCGGGCCGTGGAGGACGAGCTGCCGAGCACCGCGCCGGAGGCGGCGAGCCCGGCGGGACGCGGGGTCGGCGAATGGGTCCTCTGGATCCTGGGCGACACCAACGAGGCACAGTTCTACAAGACCTCGCTGGGCGGGATCGGGCTGCTGCTGTTCGCGGCAGGTGCGCACTACGCGGCGCGGCGCCGGATGCGGGCGCGGGGCTTCGACATCTCCTACGGGACGGGCCTGTGGCCGTGGCTGCTGGGCGCGTCCGGGCTCTCGCTGCTGCTGTCCAACCTGTTCTGGGGCTGGACGCTCGCGCCCGACCTCTGGCAGCCGACGTTCGTGCCGTTCGTGTCCGTGGCACCGGCGGTCGTCCTGGTGTACGGGGCGGGCTGGCGTGTCGCGCTGACCGCGGCCGGGCTGGGGGCGGTGCTCACGACGCCGGTGTCGATCCTGGTCGTCGAGCACTTCTGCGGGCCGCTGGATCTCCCGGCGGTCATCGGGAACGTCACCGGCATGTGGGTGGGCGCGCTGCTCGCGTTCCTGATCTGCCGGGGGCTGCCCTGGATGACCGTCCCGCCGCCCGCGCCGGCGGCCGCGCCGGACGCCCCACCGGAAGGCACGCAGGCG
>JBOHBY010000903.1:0-3328 GCA_050698635.1 Spirillospora sp. | reverse complement strand
CCGACTCGCCGCTGAGCCTGGCGGGCGGGTTCGCGGTCGCGTCCACGCTCCCGCTCGGCTGGCGCCGCGAGAACCTGCGGCCGGTCGCGGCGATCGTCCTCGGCGCCGTCGCCGCGGGCCTCCTCACCGGGGAGGTCCTACTGGTCACCACCGGTTTCGCGGCCCTGTACACGCTGTACGCGCTCGGACGGCAGCTGCCCCGCCAGTCGACCGGCGTCCTCGCGTTCGGCAGCGTCGTCACGCTCGCGGTCGTCTACCTGGCCACCTCGACGCTGGGCGACGTCCCATTCCCGGCCGTGCTCATCGCCGTCCTCGCCGCGATCGGGCTCGGCGACGCGCGCCGCGTCGTGGAGTCGGCGAGCCAGACCAAGGCGGAGGCGGCCGAGCGCACCAACGAGACCCTCACCCGGCTCACCGTCGTCCAGCGGGAGCAGGCGGTGATGCGGGAGCGGGCCCGCATCGCCCGCGAGCTGCACGACGTCGTCGCGCACTCCGTTTCCATGATCGCGGTGCAGGCGGAGACCGCGCCGTACACGATGCAGAACCTGTCGCCGGAGGCCCGCGCCGGCTACACCGAGATCGCCAAGACGGCGCGGGAGGCGCTGGTGGAGATGCGGCGGCTGCTCAGCGTGCTGCGCGCCGACGCCAAACCGGAGCCGGACGCGGCCAACTCCCCGCAGCCGCGCCTGGACCGGCTGCCCGACCTGATCGAGCAGCACCGCGGCGCCGGCGGGAACGTCGACCTCGCCGTGCACGGCGACCCGCGCGTGCTGTCGACGACGGTCGAGCTGTCGGCGTACCGGATCGTCCAGGAGGCGCTGACGAACGCGCGGCGGCACGCGCCGGGCGCCGGGGTCCGCGTCGACCTGATGTTCCTGCCGGACCGGCTGGCCGTCCGCGTCCAGGACGACGGGGCGTCCGGACGCGTCGGCGAGTCCCCGGAGACCATGGTCCTGAACCGCGACGACCCCGCTTCCCGCACCGCCGTCCTGGACGACCCCGCGGGCCCCACCGCCGTCGACGCCGGACGCACCCGCCTGGAGACACCGGAATCCAGCGGCGTGCAGGACGGTCAACACGGGCCAGGTGGCGGACATGGCCTCGTCGGGATGCGTGAACGTGCGACCATGCTGGGCGGGCGGTTCTCCGCCGGCCCGGCCGTCCAGGGCGGGTTCCTGGTGGAGGCCGAGCTTCCGCTGACCAGGGAAGGGAATTCCACCAGTGGACACGGTTCCGAGACGCCCCCCGGCAGGGGCGCCTGACCCCGTCACCGGCGTGGCCCGTGTGGCCCGTGCGGCCGGTGCCCGAGGGCACGCGAGGCGGCAACGGTGATCAACGTGCTGATCGTCGACGACCAGACGATCGTCCGGGCCGGGTTCGCGGCGCTGCTGGCCGCGCAGGACGACATCACCGTCGTCGGCGAGGCCGGGGACGGGCGCGAGGCGGTCCGGATCGCCGAGCGCAGCCGTCCCGACGTCGTCGTCATGGACATCCGGATGCCCGGCATGGACGGCATCGAGGCCACCCGCCGCATCCTGTCCCTGCCGGGCTCGGAGAACGTCCGGGTACTGGTGCTGACGACGTTCGACGTGGACGAGTACGTCTACGAGGCGCTCGCCGTCGGCGCAAGCGGCTTCCTCCTGAAGGACGCGACCGCCGACGAGCTCGTCTCCGCCGTCCGCGTCGTGGCGCGCGGCGACTCGCTCCTCGCCCCGCAGGTCACCGGACGCCTCATCCGCGAGTTCACCAAGCAGCGCCGTAACAAGCCGCAGGCGCCGTCGTCGCTGGCGACGCTGACGGCGCGGGAGACCGAGGTACTCGTCCTGATCGCGGGCGGGCTGTCCAACGGCGAGATCGCGCAGCGCCTCGTCGTCAGCGAGCACACCGTGAAGACGCACGTCGCCCGCGTCTTCACCAAGCTCGGCCTGCGCGACCGGGCGCAGGCGGTCATGCTCGCCTACGAGTCGGGCGTCGTCGTCCCCGGCGAGAACGCCACCGGCTGACCGCGCGTGCGGGCTGACCGCGCGTCGCGGTCACCGCCGGCGGAGCAGGCGCATCGCCTTCTCCTTCTCGAAGTCGAGCGCGCGGGCCGGCGGGGCGGACAGCCGTCCGATGCGTTCGCCCAGCTCACGGACGTGCGCCTGCACCTGGGGCTCGGCCAGGACGCGCAGCCCGAACGCCAGCTCCGCCGGGCCGACGTCGTAGCGCTTCTCCAGCGCGAGCGCGAGCGCGACGGCCCGCAGCTCGGCGTCGCCGAACCGGCGGTGACCTCCGCCGCGCCTGGTCAGCGCCGTCTCCCGGGTGACGGGCAGCAGCCCGAGGGCCTCGCGGTAGCGGAGCATGCGGGGCGAGGTGCCGAGCCGCCGGGCGGCCTCCGTGATGCGCATACGCCGATTCTGACAAATTTGTGTGAGAAAGTCGCGTCCGGCCGTGCCAGCGGAGGGTCGCCGCCCTTAGACTCGCGGCGTTGACGCAGGCGTCCACCGGGCGTCAACCCCGCGTGCGTACCGCGCGTACCGTCCCTCGCGTACCGACCCGCCATCCGCGGACCAAGGAGCAACGAAAGCATGGACTACAAGGTCGCCGACCTGTCGCTGGCCGACTTCGGGCGCCGGGAGATCCGGCTCGCCGAGCACGAGATGCCGGGCCTGATGGCGGTGCGCGCGGAGTTCTCCGCCGCCAAGCCGCTGCGCGGCGCCCGGATCATGGGCTCGCTGCACATGACGATCCAGACCGCCGTGCTGATCGAGACGCTGGTGGAGCTGGGCGCGGACGTCCGCTGGGTGTCCTGCAACATCTTCTCCACCCAGGACCACGCCGCCGCCGCGGTGGTCGTCGGCAAGGACGGCACCGTGGACGACCCCAAGGGCGTCCCGGTGTTCGCCTGGAAGGGCGAGACGCTCGAAGAGTACTGGTGGTGCACCGACCAGGCCCTCCAGTGGCCGGGGGCCGACGGCGGGGCCGGGGAGGCCCCCAACATGATCCTGGACGACGGTGGCGACGCGACCCTCCTCGTCCACAAGGGCGCCGAGTACGAGAAGGCGGGCGCCGTCCCGACCGCGACCGAGGACGACCCCGAGGAGCTGGGCATCGTCCTCGACACCCTCCGCCGCACCATCGCCGAGAGGCCGGGCCGCTGGACGGCGACGGCCGCCGAGGTCAAGGGCGTCACGGAGGAGACCACGACCGGCGTCCACCGGCTGTACGAGATGGCGAAGGCCGGCACGCTCGCGTTCCCGGCGATCAACGTCAACGACTCGGTCACCAAGTCGAAGTTCGACAACAAGTACGGCTGCCGGCACAGCGTGATCGACGGCCTGAACCGCGC
>JBOHBY010000902.1:0-2330 GCA_050698635.1 Spirillospora sp. | reverse complement strand
GACGAGGCCGGGTCCGAGCGGGCAGAGGGTGTCGGAGCCCTTCACCCGCAGCATCGTCCCGGCGTCGGTGTCGCGGAAGTCGTGCAGGCCGAAGTCGTTGGCGACCGTGTAGCCCGCGATGTGGTCGCCGGCCTCCTCCGGGGCGACGTTGCGGGCCGTCCGCCCGATGACGATCGCGATCTCGCCCTCGTAGTTCAGGTACTTGCACCGTTCCGGGCGGACGACCGCGCCGTCGTGCGCGTTCAGCGCCGAGATCGGCTTGTGGAAGAACGTGGGCGCGGGCGGCAGCTTCGTCTGGAACTCCTCGACGCGGCTGCGGTGGTTGAGATGCACCGCGACGACCTTGGACGGCTCGCACGGCGGCAGGTGGACGGCGTCGTCCGCGCGCACCCTCCGGCCGTCCGCGCTGACGAGGTCGTCGCCGTCCCTGATGACCTGGGTGGCGGCGCCGTCCAGCAGGATCCGTCGGTATTCAGGCATGGTCACGCGGTCCATCCGGTCTCAGGGCGGTCGAACCAGATGTGCACCTGGCCCGTCCCGACGGAGTTCTCGTACTCGCTGTAGAGGCGTCCTGGGGCGGTGCAGGCGTGCTCGCCGAGGGCGCCGATCATCATGAGGTAGTGGCCGAAGCGGGCCTCGGGCTTGAAGGTCAGGAACTCCGGCATGGTGTCGAGCACCCGGCCGTGGTCGCCCTTGCGGAGCCAGCCGATGCGCTCCTCGTCGGCGGCCCGCGCCTGCGGCGTGAAGATGTGCTCGGGGCCGGACGCCTCGTGGTCGCGGATCACCCGCAGCGGCCAGAACGTGTGCGACAGCGCACCCGACGCGATCAGCAGCACGCGCCGGCCGGTGGCGGCGACGGCGTCGCCGAGGGCACGGCCGAGGCGCAGGAAGTCCTCGGTGTCGGCGGTCTGGCACACGCCGATCGACATCCACCGCTTCCCGAGGTCGCCGAGGTAGGGATCGTCGCGGACGCCGAGGTGCGTCCACAGGTTGACGGTGGCGTAGTAGATCGGCAGGTACGGGTCGTCGATCGGGGTGATGTACGTCCCGTGCCTGCCGGCGTAGCGCGCGACCGCGTGGGCCAGTTCGGGGTCGCCGGGGAAGTCGTACGGCATCCGGCACATGCCGCGCGGCAGTTCCTCGGACGTGTACAGCCCCGCGCGGCGGTCGTGGGCGGTGGTGACGAACTCGACCGTCGTCGCCCAGTGCGAGTCGAGGACGACGACGGTGTCGTAGTCGTCCTTCTCGAAGACGTCCTTACGCAGCCTGTGCAGGCCGGGGACGAGCGTGGTGTCCTCACCGCCGTTCAGCTCGCGCCGAGTGACCTCGGGCAGGACGATCGTGGGAACGTGCGCGAGGAGCCCCGCGCCGACTATCTCGCCCATGGCGCAGTCACCGTGTTCTTCAGGTCGCAGTAGAAATCGAAACTCCAGTCGCCGCCCTCGCGCCCGACCCCGGACTGCCGGGACCCGCCGAACGGGGCCTGCAAGTCGCGGACGAAGAAGCAGTTGACCCATACCGTCCCGGCCACGAGCCGTTCCGTCACGCGCCGCGCGCGCTCTGGGTCGCCCGTGGCGAGCGTGGCGGCGAGGCCGAACCGGGTACCGTTCGCCATCGCGACGGCCTGCTCTTCTGTGTCGAACGTCTGCAACGTCAGGACGGGCCCGAAGACCTCTTCTGTGAGGATCTCGGCGCCGTCCTGCGCGCCGGTGAAGAGCGTGGGGCGGTAGTAGAGGCCGCCCAGTTCCTCGTTCGGGCCGCCGCCGATGAGGGCGCGCGCGCCCGCGTCCTTGGCCCGCTGGACGAAGCCGTCCACGCGCTCCAGGTGGCGGCGGTGGATCTGCGGCCCGATGCCGGTTGCCTCGTCGCGCGGATCGCCCTGCGTGATCCGGGACGCCTTCTCCACGAACCGCGCGGTGAACTCGTCCGCGATGGACGACTCGACGAGCAGCCGTGTCGCGGCGAGGCAGACCTGCCCGGCGTTGTCGTACTGCTCGACCGCGAGATCGACCGCGAGGTCCAGATCGGCGTCGGCGAACACGAGCAGCGGGGACTTGCCGCCCAGCTCCAGCGACATCGGCGTCAGGTTGGGGGCGGCAACGGCGGCGATCGTCCGGGCCGTGGGCACCGACCCGGTGAAGCTGATGCGGTTGACGCCCGGGTGCGCGGTCAGCGGCCCACCGACCTCGGCCCCATAGCCCTGGACGACGTTGAACACACCGTCCGGCAGCCCGACCTCGGCGGTGATGTCGGCCAGCAGCGACGCGGTGAGCGGGGTCCACTCGGCGGGCTTGAGCACGACCGTGTTCCCCGCCGCCAGCGCGGGCGCG
>JBOHBY010000901.1:0-3048 GCA_050698635.1 Spirillospora sp. | reverse complement strand
GTGCCGCGCGCCTCCAGCGCGGTGACCTCGCCGGCCTGGAGCAGCTCGGCGCCGAACCGGTCGGCCTGCCGCCGCGCCCGGTCGGCGAGCTGCGCGCCGGTCACCCCGTCGGGGAAGCCGAGGTAGTTCTCGATCCGGGAGCTCTGCCCGGCCTGCCCGCCGAGCGCGCGCCGCTCCACGACGACCGTGTTCAGCCCCTCCGACGCGCCGTACACGGCCGCGCCGAGCCCGGACGGCCCGCCACCGACGACGATCAGGTCGTAGAACCCGGTGGACGGCGACGTCGACAGCCCGATCGCGGACGCCAGCTCGGCGTCGGACGGGGCGCACAGCGTCGTCCCGTCCGACGTCACGATCAGCGGCAGCTCAGGGGCGCCCGCGGCGGCGACGAGCTGCGCGCCCTCCGGGTCGCCGTCCATCAGCCAGTGGTAGGGCACCTGGTGGCGGGCCAGGAAGTCGCGGACCTCGTAGCAGCGGGCCGACCAGCGGTGCCCGACGACCCGCAGCTCCCCCGGCGGGCGCCGGTCGGTCCGCGACCACGAGTCGATCTGCTCGTCGATCACCGGGTAGAACTTCTCGTCCGGCGGGTCCCACGGCTTCAACATATAGTGATCAAGATCGACGACGTTGATCGCGCGGATCGCGGCGTCGGTGTCGGCGTAGGCGGTGAGCAGGACGCGGCGGGCGTACGGGTACAGGTCCATCGCGCGTTCGAGGAACTCCACGCCGTTCATCTCGGGCATCCGGTAGTCGGCGAGCAGCACGGCGGTGTCCTCGCCGCGCAGCCGCAGCTCGCTCAGCGCGTCCAGGGCCTGCCGGCCGGACTCGGCGCGCACGATCCGGTACGACTCGGCGTACCTGCGCCGCAGGTCCCGGGCCACGGCCCGGGACACGCCCGGGTCGTCGTCGACCGTCAGAAGCACTGGCTTGGGCAAAATGCCCCCTCGTTTCCTGGACATCCTGGACGAAAGCCTACGTCGCCTCCCTACCCCCGGCGCCGGGCGGCCATCGCGGCATCGGTCATGATCGGGGGCATGGACCTGCGTGTTGCGCTGATCGGATACGGCACGGGCGGTTCGGTGTTCCACGCGCCGCTGATCGCGTCCGTCCCCGGGCTGCGGCTCGCCGCCGTCGTCACCGGCGACCCCGGGCGGCGCGCGGCCGTGCGGGAGCGGTACCCGGACGCGGAGATCGTCGACGACGCCGACCGGCTGTGGGGCACGTCCGGGGAGTACGACCTGGTGGTGGTCACCGCGCCGAACCGGCAGCACGTCCCGCTGGCCAGGACGGCGCTGACCTCGGGCCTGCCCGTCGTCGTGGACAAGCCGGTCGCGGCCTCCGCCGCCGACGCCCGGTCGCTGGCCGCGCTGAGCGCCGTCCGGGGCCTGCCGGTGTTCCCGTTCCACAACCGGCGCTGGGACGGCGACTTCCAGAGCGCGCGGCGGCTGATCGGCTCGGACGCCCTCGGCGGCGTCCTGCGCTTCGAGTCACGGTTCGAGCGGTGGCGGCCCGAGGCCGGGACGGGCTGGAAGGAGAGCACAGACCCGCGCGACGCGGGCGGCATCCTGTTCGACCTCGGCAGCCACCTCATCGACCAGGCGGTCACGCTGTTCGGCCGTCCCGGCACGGTGTACGCGGAGATCGAGACGCGGCGTCCCGGCGCGGTCGCGCCCGACGACGTGTTCGTCGCGTTGTCCCACCCTGGCGGCGTCCGCTCCCATCTGTGGATGAGCGCGACGGCGGCGCAGCTCGGCCCGCGGTTCCGGGTGCTGGGGAGCCGCGCGTCCTACACGGTGCCGGGGATGGACGTGCAGGAGGAGCAGCTCCGCGCGGGTCTCACTCCGGGGGACCCCGGCTACGGGCTCGCCCCGCCGGGGTCGTACGGCGTGCTCGGCACGCCGGGCGACGAACGTCCCGAACCAACCCTTCCGGGCGCCTACCAGGACTTCTACGCGTCGGTCGCCCGCGCCCTCACCGGCGACGGGCCCCCGCCCGTGACGCTCGCGGACGCGATCACCGGCCTGGAGGTCGTCGAGGCCGCCGCCCGCTCCGCCGAGGAGCGCACCGTCGTCGACCTCGACGACGACGAGTGACGCGGACGGGTCACAGCACGGAGACGTGGACGTGGTCGTAGTGGTTCTGCGTGATGCTGCCCCGGTCCTCCATGGCGCGCCAGCCGCCGCTGCCGCGCATGTCGTAGATGCGCTGCTTCCAGATGACGTACTTGATCCCGAGCCGGGACGCGTTGTTGATCACGTACTGGGCGACCTGGTCGCCGTGCGCCTGCGCGGACGCGCTCGGCATCTGGCCGCCGGTGCTCTCCATGAAGTCGCAGGCCTGGCCCTTGCCGTGGTCCTGCGCGTCGCCTGGACGGGAGCAGCCGATGGTGGGGAACGGGCCGAACCGCCCGTCGATCGCCAGCATGGCGGTGCGCATCCGCGCGGTCATCGAGTTGCCGGAGATCGGTGACTTGGAGCCGCTGGCCCCGTCGGGGCGGCCCGCCGGGGCCTGCGTCGTGGGGGTCTCGGGCTTGTACTTGGCGAGCAGCTTCTTGACGCGGGCGCGCTGGCCCTCCAGGTCCTTGATCTCCTTCTCGACCGCGTCGAGCTTCTTGGCGGCCGTCGCCTTCGACTGCGTCGCCCTGGTGTTCAGGGCCTGGAGCGTCTGGAGGCGCCGCCCGTTGTTGCGGCTGAGGTGCTCGACGACGGCGGCGTCGTGGACGGCGGTGCCCGGCTCCGCCGCCGAGATGATCGGGACGACGTCGAGCCGCCCGGTCATGTAGGCGGTCGAGGCGAGCCGGGCGATGTCGGCGCGGGCGGTCGCGAACTCCCGCTCGGTCGTGGCGGCGTCGGCGGCGGCGCGCTCGGCGGCCTTCTTCGTCTCCTCAAGGGTGACGAGCTCGCCGCGGTACTCCTTCGACAGCTTGGCCGCGCGCTTCTGGAGCTCGGCGTACTTCTTCTTCTGGTCCTTGGGCGCCTGCGGGAGGCCCGCCGCGCTCCCGGACGCGGCCGGCAGCGCCGCCGAGAGGCCCACCGCGAGGGCGAGGGC
>JBOHBY010000900.1:0-2215 GCA_050698635.1 Spirillospora sp. | reverse complement strand
GGCCAGGCCGGGCGCGTGCGCGTCCACCAGTTCCTGCGCGGCGGCGCGGTCCAGGCCCTCCAGCCGGACGGCGTCCAGACCGTGGTCGGGGAACGGGGCGGCGGCGTTCCGCACCGTGAAGATCATGGCGATCGGGTCGGCGCCGAGCCTGCGGGCGGCGAACAGCAGCGCGTCCAGCGAGGCCCGGTCGAGCCATTGCGCGTCGTCGACCAGGCACAACACCGGACGGTCGGCGGCCAGCTCCGACAGCAGCGTGAGCGTCGCCGCGCCGATCAGGAACCGGTCACTGGCCGGACCCGCGTTCTCCGCGGCGCGCTCACCTCCCGGCGACGACAGCCCGAACGCCGCGCGCAGCGCCGCCGCCTGCTGCCCCGGCAGCGCGTCGAACCGGTCGTTGTACGGATACAGCATCAGGTGCAGCCCGCCGAACGGCAGCTCCGTCTCGGACTCGACGCCCGCGGCGCGGACGAGCAGCATGTCCTTGGCGTCGGCCGCGACCTGGTCGAGCAGCGTGGTCTTCCCGATGCCCGCCTCGCCCCGGATCAGGACCGTGCCGCTCCGTCCGGAACGAGCGTCCGCGAGCAGCTCCCCGACCCGCTCCCTCTCCTGGTCACGCCCGATCAGCACGAGCAAACAGTAACAAGACGGACATCGCCGAACGTCCGTTTCGCCTGCTCGGCGCCGACGGCAGCGTCCTGACATCCGGTACCCGTCCTGGCCGGGGCGTGTTCCAATGCTCACGGAGGTGGACAGCTGAAATGGACGCAGGCGCAGACACCCGGAAGCTGGCGGACGCATTCATCCGATTCGCGGACGGGCAACGCGACGGCGATTTCCGCAGGCCCGCCCGCGACCTGGCCCGCGCCATCGAAAGCGCCTACAACCTGGAACCCGGCGAAGCCCGTCTGCTGGCCCTCGCCGAAGCCCGCGACAAGGCACGAAGCCTGCGCTACACGTTCAAACAGAACTGGAAGCGCGCCGTCAAGGCCGACGGCCTCGCGAGGGCCGACCTTGATTTCGTCTCGGACGCCTCTCCCTGGATCGGTTCGGAACGCCTCTACGAGGCCCAGGACGCGGCACGCGGAACCCAACGCCAATACCTCCAGTACGGTGCCGCCGGGGGTCATGTGCGCCGGATCATCCGTGCCATCGGCCGCGACCTCCCCCGCGAGGCCCGCGAGGCCCGCGCGCAGGGTGCGTTCCGGCTGTCAGGCGTCTCATTCCGCCTCGTCGAATGGGCTCTGCGACTCGCCATCGAGCCACCGCCACGACGCCGCCGAGAACACTGGTCGGACCTGAACGAACTCGCCGACGGTCCGCACCCCCGCCGCGCGCAACTCCGCTATGCCGTCACCGTGCTGCTCCGTGGACTCGCGGGATTCGCGAACCCTTCCCTGGACACCTAGGCCGCCCAGCGGGTGCGTCACCCTGCCAGGACGTCTCAGCGCACCAGTGACCGCGCGGTCGGGACGAGCGTCAGCCGCTCCAGTTTCGCGGCGAGGGCGGGCTTGATGTGGTCCGTCCATTTCCGGGAGGAGGCCAGCCGGTCAAGGTGGTCACGATGCCGGTCGGCGTCGGCGAAGCGGGTGAACCAGACGAAGACGTTCTCGCCCGTCCGCACGGGAAGGCGCGGAAAGTTGTTCTCCGCCGGTTCGGTCTGGTAGCGGGCGACAGGAGCCGCGCCGATCTCCATGAGGAATGGCGCGACCTCACCGTCGAAGAACGCATTGAACGCCTCATCGACAGGCGCGTCCCGGTAAAGAACGGTGGCCATGAACCGGGACTCAGGCGCCGCCGCCCCCACCGGAGGCCGTTCACCCTCTGCCGCAAATCCGGAATCGGAAGTGACAGGACGCAGCAGATGGACGTCATGCGAGTCGACCATCGTGGCCCCGGCGGCGGCCCCGTGCTTCTTCCATGTCGCGCCTTCGACGTAGAACCCGGTCAGTCCCGCCTTTCTCACGTCCATGTCGGGGTAGCCGCGCAACCACACGAAACGGTTCGGGTCGGCCACGTCGCGGAACTGCCCGATGACCCGCATTCCGAGGGCCTCCTGGGTCTCGATGAACTCGCGCTCGAAAAGCTCGATGAGCACGTCCCGTCCGCCGGGGTGCAGGGTGTACTGCCTGAGCTCGACGACGGAACTGCTGAGCACGGTCATCGGAGGCTCCTTGTCCGGGGTGGTCGCCGGGCGGGCGACGTCCAAGATGTCAGT
>JBOHBY010000899.1:0-2471 GCA_050698635.1 Spirillospora sp. | reverse complement strand
ACCCGGAGCCCGCCGAGCCCGAGGCCGGAGCGGCGGCCGAGCCGGAGCCGCCCGCGGACACTCCGCAGGACGACGACCTGAACCTCGCCGACCGGACGATCGTCGACCGCGGCCGCACCGACGACTGAGGCCCGCCCCGCCGGGCGCGGGCGGTGCCGGGGCCTGCGAGAATCGGGCCCATGCGCGTTTTTCTTGGGACCGACCACGCCGGCTTCGAGCTGAAGGAGCACCTGGTCTCCTGGCTGAAGGAGAACGGGCACGACGCCGTCGACTGCGGCGCGTTCGAGTACGACGCCGCCGACGACTATCCGCCGTTCGTCCTGCGGGCCGCCGAGCGGACGGCCGCCGAGCCGGGCACGCTCGGCGTCGTGATCGGCGGTTCCGGCAACGGCGAGGCGATCGCGGCCAACAAGGTCAGGGGCGTGCGCGCCGCGCTGGTCTGGAACGAGGACACCGCCAGGCTCGCCCGCGAGCACAACGACGCCAACGTCATCAGCATCGGCGCCCGCCAGCACGATCTCGCGACCGCGACGCGCTTCCTGGAGCTGTTCGTCGAGACCCCCTACTCGGGGGAGGGTCGCCACACGCGCCGGATCACGATGCTCGCCGACTACGAGAAGACCGGCGAACTCCCGCCGCTGCCGCCGGGCCACACGGAGTGAGCTTCCGCGGCGCCTAGATTTCGTTCTGGGGAGGCGGTGGCTTGCGGGCGCCGCCGCGCTTGTCGAGGCGGCGCCGCTCGTTCTTGGCGGCCTTCGTGCGCTTGGCCGGCTCGGTGCGCTTGGCCGGCTCGGCCGCCGCCGCGCCCGGTTCCTGCTCGTTCGCCTGGCCGTTGCCCGGTCCCCGGCCGGTTTCCGGCGCCCGCTCGCCCTCCGGTCTCGGACGGGAGACGTCCCGTGCCCGCATCGCCGCGTCGACCGTGATCCGCATGCCCGGCTGCACCATCGAACCGCCTCCTCGCCACAAGCCGCGTACCCGGATAATACGGAGCCGGACCGGTGCTGGACCGGTGCAACAGGTCACCCGTGGTCCGGATGCCGACCGGTGACGGTGATTGCTCGATACAGTGCCGGAGTCATGCTTCAACGACTGGTGCAGCTTCTACCGCCGCGAGTGCGCGGCGTGCTGCGCAGGATTCCGCTGCTCGTGGTGCTGTACCGCTGGCTCAGGCGGGGGAAGCTGACCCGGGAACGGTACGTGTTCGCGGCGCTGTCGATCATCGCGATCGCGATCGGGCTCGCCACGTCCGACGACTCGCGCGGGCTCGCGCCGTCCGGCGCGCTGGTGCTGATCGTCCTCGGCGGCGGGCTGCTGCTGAAGGTGCGGACCCTGCTCGCGCTGATCGTCGTCGTGGTGGCGGTGGTGGCCTACAACGCCTGGCACGACGCCGCCGCGATCGGCCCCGGCATCATCGCCACGCTGTCGATCACCTCGGTGCTCGCGCTGTCGCTCGCCCGGACGCGGCAGAAGCTCGGCGTGCAGGGCCTGCGCGGCGACTCGATGCTGCTGGAACTGCGCGACCGGCTCCAGCGGCAGGGCGAGATGCCCCAGCTGCCGGACGGCTGGGGCACGCAGGTCGTGCTGCTCCAGGCCGGCGGGTCGTCGTTCGGCGGCGACTTCGTGGTGTCGTCCTGCCAGGGCGACTCCCTGGAGGTGGCGCTGGTCGACGTGTCCGGGAAGGGCACCGACGCGGGAACCCGCGCGCTGATGCTGTCCGGCGCGTTCGGCGGACTTCTTGGATCGGTCCAGCCTGATCGTTTCCTGCCCGCGTGCAACGCCTACCTGCAACGCCAGCGGTGGGACGAGGGGTTCGTCACGGCCGTGCACGTCGTCGTCGACCTGGCGACGGGGGAGTACACGGTCGAGTCGGCGGGGCATCCGCCGGCCGTCCAGTTCGACGCGGGCAGTGGCGCCTGGCGGGTCAGCTCCGCCAAGGGCGTGGTGCTCGGGGTCGTCCCCGACCTGCGCTGCGTCCCCGAGCGCGGGACGCTGCGGCCGGGCGACGCGCTGCTGCTCTACACCGACGGGCTGGTCGAGTCGCCGGGCAGCGACCTGGACGCGGGCATCGACCGGCTGCTCGGCGAGGCGGAACGGCTCGTCCCGCAGGGGTTCGGAAGCGGCGCCCGCGAGCTGGTGGAGACGATGGCCGCGACCCGCGACGACGACTGCGCCCTCGTGGTGATCTGGCACACGTGACGTCCGTCCGGGCCTAGTGGTGTCTGTGCCTGGCGGGGTGCGCCAAGCGGCGGGCGGTTCTTTCCTGGGTTCGTCCGGCGAGGATGGCGCCGATCACGACGGTGCCCGCGGCCGCGCCGAGGCCCGCGAGCAGGCGCGCCCGCGTGGACGACATCGCGCCCGCCATCCCGATCGGCGTGAACGCCTGGGTGTCGGTGTCCGCACGCTGATCCGGGACCGGTGGCCTCGGCGCGTCGGACGGTCTGGGCGCCGCGCAGACCGGCGTCCGGCCCGGC
>JBOHBY010000898.1:0-3250 GCA_050698635.1 Spirillospora sp. | reverse complement strand
GCCGCCGTCCGCCCCGGCGAGCCCGCCCGCGTCGCAGAACCCGTCGTCGCCGATCGTCCCGCCGACCGGCCAGCCCGCCCCCGGGGGCGACTACGCCGGCGTGACCGACCCGGCCGTCATCAAGCAGTTCGAGGCGCTCAACTGCTACACCGACAACCGGCGCGCGCCCGGCTCCAACGACCCCAAGCGCAAGTTCGTCGCCGCCTGCGACCAGGACGAGGAGAGCGGCCAGGTCGCCAAGTACATCCTCGGGCCCGTCCGGGTGCTCGGCGAGAACGTCGACGGCGCCACCGCGATGCCGCCCAACTCCCAGCAGGGCCAGGCCAGCTGGTCGGTCTCGCTGGACTTCGACGGCAAGGGCGGCCGCCAGTTCGGCGAGGTCACCACCGACGCCTACGGCGCCTACCAGCAGAACCCGAACGCCCCGCAGGCGCAGGTCGCGATCGTCCTGGACGGCCAGGTCGTCTCCGCGCCCAGCATCCGGGAGGGCGCGATCACCGGCGGCACCGCCTCCATCGACGGGCCGCCCGACAGCTTCAACCAGAGCTACGCGACCGACCTGGCGAACGTCCTGAAGTACGGGGCGCTGCCGCTGGAGTTCACCCAGAGCTCCATCGACGAGGTGTCGTCCACGCTCGGCTCCGACCAGCTGACCGGCGGCCTCATCGCCGGCGCGATCGGGCTCGGCCTCGTCGTGCTGTACTGCATGTTCTACTACCGGGGCCTCGGCCTGGTCGCGGTGTCCAGCCTCGTCGTGGCCTCCGTCATCACCTACCTGGCGGTCGTGATCCTCGGTGAGGGGATGGGCTTCCGGCTCTCGCTGCCGCACATCATCGGCCTCATCGTCTCCATCGGCATCACCGCCGACTCGTTCATCGTCTACTTCGAACGGCTGCGGGACGAGCTGAGAGCCGGGCGCAGGCTCCGCCCGTCGGTGGAGACCGCCTGGAAACGGGCGCGGCGCACCATCCTGGTCGCCGACGCCGTGACGTTCCTGGCCGCGCTGGTGCTGTACTTCCTCGCGGTCGGCGGCGTCGCCGGGTTCGCGTTCGCGATGGGCCTGACCACGCTCATCGACATCCTCGTGGTGTTCTTCTTCACCAAGCCGCTGGTCGCGCTGCTGTCGCGGACGAACTTCTACGGCCGCGGCCATCCGATGTCCGGGCTCGATCCGCGCAAGCTGCACAGCGCGGCGAAGAAGCCGTCCGCCGCCACCGCCGGCACCAGCCAGGAGGCCTGACCCATGGGACTGCGTGCCGCCACCTCGCGGCTCTACCGCGGCGAGATCAGCGCCGACATCGTCGGCCGCCCGAAGATCTGGGCGGCGATCTCCGGGCTGCTGCTGCTGCTGTCGCTGGCGGGCCTGCTCGTGCAGGGCCTCAACTTCGGCGTCGAGTTCAAGGGCGGGTCCGTCTTCACGTTCAAGGCGTCCAGCGCCTCGATCGAGGAGGTGCGCGGCGCCGTCGCCGGCGGCGGCGCCCACCAGGTGATCGTGCAGAAGGCCGGCGGCGACTGGCGGGTCACGACCGAGAGCCTGACCTCGACGCACGTCACCGACATCAAGGAGAACGTCACCAAGGAGCTGGACGTCCCGTCCGACAAGATCAGCACGCAGGTCGTCGGCGCCTCCTGGGGCGGTGAGATCCAGGAGAAGGCCTGGCAGGCGCTGATCGTCTTCATGATCTTGATCATCGTCTATCTGTCGGTGGCGTTCGAGTGGCGGATGGCGGTGGCCGCCGTCGTCGCGCTCGTGCACGACCTGGTGATCACGGCGGGCATCTACGCCTGGTCCGGCTTCGAGGTCACCCCGGCGACGCTGCTCGGCTTCCTGACGATCCTCGGCTACTCGCTGTACGACGCGGTCGTCGTCTTCGACATGATCAAGGAGGTCACCAAACCGCTCGGCCCGACCTCCAAGACCACCTACAGCGAGGCGGCCAACCAGGCGCTCAGCAGCACGCTGGTGCGCTCCCTGAACACCTCCCTGGTGGCGATCCTGCCGGTCGGCGCGATCCTGTTCATCGGGACGACGCTGTTCGGCGCGGGCACCCTGAAGGACCTGTCGCTCGCGCTGTTCGTCGGCATGATCGTCGGTACGTACTCGTCGATCTGCGTGGCGACGCCGCTGCTGGTCCAGTTCAAGGAGCGCGAGCCGAAGTTCCGGCAGATCCGCGCGAACATGGCCCGGCGCGAGCAGAGCGCGAAGCGGCAGGCCAAGCCCGCCAAGGTGAAGGCCGCGGCCGGTGCGTCCGGCGACGCGCCGGAGGACGACCCGTCCGGCGACTCGTCCGGCGACTCCGACGAGTCGTCCGGCGAGCCGCCCGACATCCGGAGCACCGTCACCGTGAAGAAGGTGGTGCAGACGGGGCCGAGGCAGCAGCCCAAACGCGGCTCCAGGCAGCAGCGACGTGGCAAGTAGCCGCACGGCGGGTAGCGGCACGGCGGGTAGCGGCACGGGGGGAGCGCGGACGTGGATCTCGGCAAGCTGATCCAGGACCGGATCCGCGACGTGGACGGCTACCCGAAGGCGGGCGTGGTGTTCAAGGACATCACGCCGCTGCTGGCCGACCACGTCGCGTTCGCCGGCGTCGTGGACGCGATCGTCAACCACCACGGCCGCGGCACCATCGACAAGATCGTCGGGATCGAGGCCCGCGGCTTCATCCTCGCCGCGCCCGTCGCCTACCACTTCGGCGCGGGCTTCGTCCCGGTGCGCAAAAAGGGGAAGCTGCCGTCGCGGACGCACGAGGAGACCTATGATCTCGAATACGGGACCGAGACGATCGAGATCCATCTCGACGCCTTCGCGCCGGGGGAGCGGGTACTGATCGTCGACGACGTCCTCGCCACCGGGGGGACGGCCGCGGCCGCCGCCGAACTCGTCCGCAGGGGCGGGGGCGAGGTCGCCGGACTGTCGGTCCTGCTGGAGCTGTCGTTCCTTCACGGGCGCGACAGGCTGGGGAATCTGGACGTCCATTCGCTGGTTACGGTCTAGTACGAAATGGGCGGCGGATACACTGGCGCCATCAGGGCCCGGTGGGGACGGGCGCGTCGCGCGGGGCACGGGGAGAAACGCGTCCGCACAGGCTAGGAGGCTGGGTGCCAGGTGAGGTGGTATCGACCGACGCGGTGAACGACGCCGCCAAGGCCCCGGCAGACGGAGCCCGACCGGTGCCGGAGACCGCTGGGGAGCCGCCGCGCCCGCCCGCGCCGAAACCCCCCGAAGCGTCCACCACCCCGCCCCCCCAGG
>JBOHBY010000897.1:0-3141 GCA_050698635.1 Spirillospora sp. | reverse complement strand
AGAGGTGGACGGCCAGCGCCGCTGGCGGGATCAGCCAGCGGTTGTAGCCCGGTTTCGCGACGGTGTGCCGCTGGTCGAGGAAGGAGAGCGCCACTGCGGGCCTCCAAGTTCGGGGAGTGTGCGGGGGGACGTTGTCTGGTGCCGAAAAGGTCGTGAGGCCCCGATACCGAAGAAACATAGACACGAACCTGCTACCAGAACAGTCCACTGCGCTGCTGAAGTGGTGAGTGTGTCGTCTGTCGGGCCCTCCCCGGGACGTGCCGGTCAGCGTGAGAGGAACTCCACCAGGCAGTGTCGATGAGGGCGGTCTCTGCCGGGTGCTGCCGTTCGTACCCAGTAAGGCCCAGATGATCTCGGCGAAGACTCGGCGGGAGGACGCCCGGAGGCCCAGCGTCTACGGCGTGCTCTGTTCGCCTATCGCGCGGGACGTGGCCCTGCGCAAGGGCAGCACATTGATCGAGTGGAACGCGGGGCGCGGGCCATTCGAGGCAGCCGTCTGGATGCGGTCGAGAGTGCCGTCCGGCGCCACCGCGAACGCGTTGACGATGCTCTCGGTGTAATCGCTGACATACAGGTGGCGCCCGTCCACCGAGAACCCGACGCCGATCGGACTGGCCATCGTGACGCGCCGGGGCGCTTCGGTAAGCCTCCCGTCGTCGCCGATCGCGAAGCCCAGCACCTGGCCCGCACGCGCATCCGGGTCGTTGCCCTCAACGCCGACCGCGGCGACGTACAGTCCGCGTCCGTCCGGGCTTATCGCGGCGCCCTCCGGGAAGTCGCCGCCGTCGACGGGTGAGCGCGGCACGGGAGTGAGCGCGCCACCGGAGCCGATGCGGAACCCGTGCACGTTGTTCGAGCCCTGGTTCACGACGTACACGAAACGGCCGTCCGGGGTGACGACGGTCTCCGCGCCGGAGATCCCGATCTTCTTCCGCGCGACCTCGCGCCCCACGGAGCCGTCCGACCGCAGGGCGAAGCCGGTCATCAGGGACGGCGTGGTGTCGCTTGGCGAGCCGTGGCTGACGTACACGAACCGGCCGTCGGGGGTCACGGCGACCCCCTTGGCGGCCCCCGCGCCGGTGTCCACCGGGCGCAGCGGAACTAGTTCGCCCCCTTCCCCGACCGTGAACGGCGACAGCATGCGGGTGCCCGAGTTGCTCACGTAGATCGTCTTTCCGTCCGGGGCAATCGCCATCGCGAACGGTCCCGGGGTCTCGACCTCACCGAGTCGTTCGAGCGCGCCACCGGGCCCGATCCGGAACCTCACCACCCGGTTGACCAGGGTGTTCGCCAGGTAGGCGAACCGCAGGTCGGGGGTGAAGACCATACTGCGCGCCCCGCCGCGGTCGCCCAGCGGCACCGCGTCGACCGGCGTCAGGGCACCGGTGCCGCCGATCGAGAAGCGGGTGACATTGGCGGCGCCGCCGACGTTCGCGCTGTTCGTCACGTAGACCGTGCGCCCGCCAGGGGACGCGGCGCTCCGCCGCGCGGCCTCCGCGTCAGCCGGTCCGGCCACGGATAAGGGCGCGACTACGGCCGCGAGGGTAAGCAGGCCGGCGGCGGCATCGATCGCCACCCGACCACGAACGAGTCGTCGCATGACGCAACCTCCCACGTGTGTTCACCAAGCCGACGCACGTCGACGACGCCGTCACACCACCCACGTACCACGCGGAGAATCGGTTCAAAACGCACGCATATTCCGCGGTGACGCGGGGCGGAGGATGAGAAGAATTGACCGCGGGCCGGAGGGCTCGTGATCATCCGCGGCCGGCGGTTCAGGCCAGAGGAAGCCAGGGGTGTCGGCGGGCACGGGGCCGCCGACGGCGGTGACGATGCCGTTGACGGTGTGGCAACAGAAAACCGCGGTGTTCATCAGGCCGACTCCGGCGAGCAGCCGGATCTGTGTGTCGCGTGCCTGGCCGCCCTGGATTGGGTCCCACAGAACAGGAACGGGACAGCGTCGCGGGTTCCCAAGTTCGGGACCAGCGGCCGAATCACTTATAGACCGTTCACCAGGGCGGAAGGTCGCGCGGGAGAGCGCGTCACTTGATCCCGTTGTCGACCACGTTGCGGATCGCGTGCACGGAAACCGGAATGGCGGATATGGGCATGCCGTGCTGTCACGCGCGCGGGCGTCGTCCTGAACGACGAGGTCATGGGGCGAAAGGCGGCGAGGAAGGGACCCACCCGCGATTGACCGGCTTAGGCCGGGCACTCTGCGCTATTTACTCGGGTTCGCGGCCTGGGATACGAGAGGGGACGGAAATGATCAATGCCGATCCCCCGGAGGTACGGGATGCCGCGCTTTCCGCTCCGGCCATGGCGTGCGACCCGCGTCCTGGCACTCACCGTGATCCTGGCTCCGGCGGCCGTCTTCGCCGCCGTGCCGGCCGACGCGAACACCGCGACGCCAGCCGCACCGCCACGGCCGCGGGGGCCGATGGCACCGGGAGAGTTCAAGGCCCTGCAAGACACCTCCGGCGGTCTCGGGCTGCCGGAGCGCGCGCTTGTCAGGGCGTCGGAAGAGGCCGCGAAGGGGCCGAGGCTGCCGGTCGCCTGGCGCTCGGAGGGGCCCGCCAACATCGGCGGCCGGATCACCGGGATCGCCCTCGACCCCAACCGGCGTGACACCGTCTACATCGGCACGGCCAGCGGCGGGATCTGGAAGAGCACAGACCGGGCCACCACCTTGACCTCCGTATGGCCGCGGCGCAACCCGCAGGCCGTCGGGGCGCTGGCGGCCGGTTCCGACGGGGCGGTCTACGCCGGGACGGGCGAGGCCAACCCCGGTGGCGGCTCCATCACCTACGAGGGCGACGGCGTCTACAAGTCCACCGACGGCGGGCGCTCGTGGAAACGGCTCGGGCTGCGCGACTCCGCCACCATCTCGCTCATCGCGGTCGACCCGAAGAACCCGCGGCGGGTCTTCGTGGCCGCGACCGGATCGCTGTTCCGGCCGGGCGGTGAACGAGGGGTCTACCGCTCGGAGGACGGCGGCCGTACCTGGAGGCGGGTGCTCGCCGGGGCCAACGACACCACCGGCGCCAACAGCGTGGTGATCGACCCGGGCAATCCGCGGCGCGTGTGGGCGTCGATGTGGGACCGGCGGCGGGAGCCCGGCCTGCGGCGGTACGGCGG
>JBOHBY010000896.1:0-3481 GCA_050698635.1 Spirillospora sp. | reverse complement strand
GTGGACCGGCATCCCCGGCCGCCACTCCGGCGGCGCCAGCGCGGGCCCCTGCACGAGCCGCACCCCCGCGTCGCGCATCCGCAGCACCTGCTCGCGGGTCGCCATCTGCGGCGCGAGGACGTGCGTCTCCAGCCGGTGCGCGAGCTCCACCAGGCTGCCCACCAGCGCGGCGCGGCGCGGCTCCGTCACCGACCTGCGCGCCAGCTCCGGGTCGAGTTTGAGCAGGTAGGACGCGCCGTCCACGAGCAGGTCCAGCGGCGCGTGGGCGGCGCCGAGGCCGGCGAGACCGACGAGGTAGCCGGTCCGGCGCAGCATCGACAACGCGGCGGTGACGGGCGGGCGCGCCGCGGGCGGGAACCCACCGGCCACGCAGATGATGATCTCCTGCGGGCGGCGTCCGGTGTCGGCGAGACCGCGGTGCAGGTCGACGAGGAGGTCCTCGCCGTGGGCGAGGGTCTCGGTGCGCAGGCTGATCTGCAACGGCAGCGGCGAACCGAGCCCGGTGGCGGCGCGGGCGGCCGCGACCGCGCGGCGCACGTCCTCGGCCGCCGGATCGGACCGCATCGGCCCGGCCGCGCTGAAGGCGTCGGTGGGGCCTGCGGGGGGCGCGTGGGCCTCCACCGCGACGACGGTTCCGGTGCCGAGGTCGACGACCGGATGGAACACCGCCCGGGCGGGTAGGAGGGCGTCAAGGGCATCGACTGCTGACACAGCCGCATCATGTCCGCCCGGAATGCCGGGAAACTAGACGTGTCAGCCGAAGTTAACCCACTATTCGCAGTTCAGGGGCTGTTCGCGGTCTGGCGGCCACACGTGGTTCAAAGGCCCCCACCGTGGTTCAAAGACCTCTACCGGGGTTCAAAGACCTCTACCGCCGGCGACCGCCGACAGCAGGTACGTCACGCCGGCGACCGCGGCGAGCCAGACGTAGGCGGTGATGTCGGCGCCGCGCAGCGCCTGGACGGTCAGCCCCGCGACCACCGCGACCGTCAGCACGTCACCGGTCATCGCCGCGGCCCGCAGATGCGCGCGCGCCCGGGTCCCGGACCCGAAGCCCTCGCTGATCGGCAGCGCCGGCTCGTTGCGCCGGTAGGCGAGGTACGCCGCGTAGCCGGCCAGCACGGCGAGCGCGACCAGGGCCGTCCCGGACCGCCCGTCGGCGGCCAGCACGGCCCCCACCACCACGCCCGCGCCCAGGACGAGCACGGGCACGGCCCACCTGCCGAGGCCGCGGCGTTCGGGAGCGATCCACATGCTGCTCATCCTTCCCGATCCGCGCGCGGGCGGACCCCCAACGCGCCGTGCCGCCCGATAGTGGAGGACGACGTCCCCCTACCCCCGGGGAACGGTTGTATCTTCTCGCTTCGTGGCGCAATTTCGAATGAACGGCTCCAAGATGCTCGCCGTCGACCTCGGCGGCGAGACCATCAGGGCGCTGAACGGCTCCATGGTCGCCTACGAGGGCCAGATGTCGTTCAAACGCCAGGGCATGACGGGCGGCGAGGGGCTGCGCGGCGCGCTGAAGCGCAGGATCGCCGGTGAGGGCATGACCCTCATGGAGATCAGCGGGCAGGGGACGGTCTACCTGGCGAGCGAGGCGACGGAGGTGACCCTCGTCCAGCTGACCGGCGACACCCTGTTCGTCGAGTCGGAGAGCCTCCTGGCGCTGGACGGGAACCTGCAGACCGGCGTCCACTTCGTCGGTCTGCGGGGCATGGGCACCGGGCAGGGCCTCGCCACCACCAAGGTGGACGGGCACGGCACGGTCGCGATCCTGTCCGAGGGCCCGGCGATCGTGCTGGAGGTGACGCCGCAGACCCCGCTGTGCGTCGACCCGCACGCCTACGTCTGCCACCACGGGCAGCTCCAGCAGGACGTGGTCACCGACGTCAACTGGCGGACGGTGATCGGCCAGGGATCGGGGGAGAGCGTGCAGTTCAGGTACCAGGGGCACGGGCTGGTGTACGTCCAGCCGTCCGAGCGCGGCGGGATCCTGGAGGTCTGATGCCCGGCTACCAGTCGATCAACTCCAAGATGCTCCAGGTGCCGATCGGGCCTGGGCAGGAGGTCTACAGCAAGCGCGGCGCGATGCTCGCCTACACCGGGCCGGTGTCGTTCGCGCCGACCGCGACCGCCGGGCAGGGCATCGGCGGCACCCTCGGACGCGCCGTCGCCGGTGAGCGCAGCGCGATGATGCACGTCACCGGGCAGGGCAGCGTCCTGTTCGGGCACGGCGGCCTGGAGGTCACCGTCATCGACCTGCAAGGCGCCGACACCCTCTACGTCGAGGCCGACCGGCTGCTCGTGCACGACGCGTCCCTCCAGGTGGGGACGATGTTCATGGGCGAGCAGGGCGGCGTGCGCGGCATCGTGCGCGGCGCGGTCACCGGGCAGGGCCTGTTCACCTCGACGCTCCTCGGGAACGGCTCGTGCGCGGTGCTGTCGCACGGCGGGGTGATGGAGCTGCCGATCAGCCAGGGGCGTCCCGTGCACGTCGACCCGCAGGCGTACGTCGCGCACCGCGGCCAGGTGCAGAACAAGCTCACCACGGCCGTCGGGCTGCGCGACCTGGTCGGACGCGGGTCCGGCGAGGCGTTCCAGCTCGAACTGAGCGGCCTCGGCGTCGTCTACGTCCAGGCCAGCGAGAGGAAGATCTGACCGTGAGCACGTACGGCACGCACACGCGGACCTGGAACCCGGTCACGCTTCCGTCCAACGACAACGTCAACCCGTACGCCTTCAGCGTCGACCTCAACGGGCAGTGGTTCGCGCAAAAAGGCAAGATGATCGCCTACTACGGGCAGATGAGGTTCGAGGCGCTCTCGGCGGGGCCGCTCGACGCCCTCGTCGCGCACACCTTCAACTCCCCGCTGTACGCGCAGGACTGGATCGTCGCGCAGGGGCAGGGCAAGCTCGTCCTCGCCGACCGCGGGTTCGACGTCAACTCCTTCGACATCGACGACGGGAACCTCACCGTCCGGGCCGGGAACCTCCTGGCGTTCGAGCCGGGCCTGGAGCTCAAGCAGTCGATCATCCCCGGGTTCCTGACGCTGATCGGGACGGGACGGTTCGTCGCCGCCTCCAACGGGCCCGTCCACTTCGTCGAGCCGCCGATCAGGGTCGACCCGCAGGCGCTGCTCGGCTGGGCCGACTGCCCGTCCCCGTGCCACCACTACGACCACTCGTACATGCGCGGGGCGTTCGGCGCGGCCCGGATGATGTTCGGGATCGGCGGGCAGTCCGGCGAGGAGCACCAGTTCGACTTCACCGGGCAGGGCACGGTGCTGATGCAGTCGTCGGAGGCCGTGATGAACGAGGACGTCCTGCTGCGCGACCTCGAAGGGCAGATCGGGCTGGTCGGCACGTCGGGCCTCCAGCGGCTCCAGCGGACGATCACCCAGCGGCTGTCCTCCGAACGCTCCGGCTGACCGAGCGAGTAGCAGGCCGAGGGGCCCGGACGGCGTCCGGCGCCGTCCGGGCC
>JBOHBY010000895.1:0-2803 GCA_050698635.1 Spirillospora sp. | reverse complement strand
GGATCGAGGCGGGCGGGATCCACACGAACCGGGGCGGCCGCAGCCCGCATGTGACGCCGCGCCCGCTGACCACCGCCGAGGTGGAGGCGACGGTCGCCGACTACGCGACGGCGGCCCGCAACGCCGTCCGGGCCGGGTTCGACGGAGTGGAGATACACGGCGCGAACGGCTACCTCATCCAGCAGTTCCTCGCCGAGAACACCAACCGGCGCACCGACCGGTTCGGCGGCTCACGCGACGGGCGGCTGCGCTTCGCGCTCGACGTCGTCCACGCGGTCGCCGCCGAGATCGGCGCCGGACGCGTCGGCCTGCGCATCTCCCCCGACAACCCCGAGAACGAGATCGCCGAACAGGACGCGCGCGGCACCTACCGGGCCCTCGTGGACGCCCTCGACCCGCTCGGTCTCGCCTACCTGCACATCATCAAGCGCGGCGCGTACGAGGCGCTGGCCGATCTGCGTCCACGCTGGTCCGGCACGCTGATCGGGAACTTCAACGGCCCCGAGCCGACGTCGCGGGACGCCGGTGAGCAGACCCTCGCGGCGGGCCTGGCCGACGTCTTCTCCTTCGGCCGCCTGTTCGTCTCCAACCCCGACCTGCCCGCCCGCTTCGCGACGGACGCGCCCCTCACCCCGCACGTCCGCGAACTCCTCCACACCAGCGGCCCCGAGGGTTACATCGACTACCCTGCCGCCTCCCCGGCGGTGCCGTCGGCGGACGGCTAGGCGGGCTGCCGCCGCGCGGGGACGTCCCAGAAGGCGATTTCGTGGTGCATGCCTTGCAGGAACAGGCGCTCGGCGGTCGCGCGGTCGGACGCGGCCTCGGACGCGTCGGCGGATTCGTCGGCGGATTCGTCGGCGGATTCGTCGATCATCTGGGCTATGCGGGCCGTCAGTTCGGCGAAGCCGGGGTCGGCGTAGGTGTCGACCCAGCGGCGGTAGCGCGGTTCGGACGGCGGGTTCTCGGCGAGCCGCCGTCCTAGCGTGCAATAGCCCCACATGCAGGGGTAGAGGGCGGCGAGACCGCCGGCGTAGGTGGCGGCGCTGTCCAGGAGGAACGAGGTGTACGCGGCGCAGGCCGGGCCCTTCTTCGCGCCGTCCAGGTCGGCGCCGAAGCTCGCGGACAGCGATCGGTGGAGGTCTAGTTCCTCGTGAAACGTCGCGTGGGCGAGGTCGACGAGATCGCCGAGATGGGCGGCGGGGGCCTGCCAGGCCAGGCGGGAGAACACACGGACGTAGTCGTGGAGGAAGAGGTAGTCCTGCTCCAGCCAGGAGCGGAACACCGACTCGTCCAGGTTTCCTTGGGCGATGCCCACGACGGTGGGGTGCGTGAGCTGTTCGTCGACCAGTGGACGGCCGAGTTCCTCCAGGTGCGCCGCGAGACTCATGGCCGCCAGTCTCGCATCCGCCCGGAAACGATCAGACCCCGCCGGGTCGGATGACCCGGCGGGGCTCTGATCCTGCACCGGTGTGTGGGGTCGCCTCTCGGCGAAACGCACGACACGGCTCCAGCCGGACGGTATTCCGTGAAGGCAAAAGGTGAGGCCCGGGGACACCAGGCACACCGGCTGTCATGAGTAACCGACAGGACCCTGGGATTGTTCCCGGCCCCTCAGGTCGGTGAACGTTCCCGTCCGGCGGATCGTGTGCCAGCCCAGCCGCGCCCCCAGCAGCGCGGTCACCAGGGACTGGACGACGACCAGGTACATCAGCTGCCGGTAGACGAACTGCTGGAGCGGGAGCGTCCAGAGCGGACGGATGCGTTCACCGTCCAGCCAGAGCGCGTACGCGCCGGCGGCGGCCTGCGCGGCGACGAAGACCAGCCAGGTCAGGATCGGCCCGGCCGGGTCGAGGAACACCACGCCGAACAGCGCGAACAGGTCGATGGCGGGCGCGAACAGCGGCAGCAGGATCTGGAACAGCGTCAGGTAGGGGAGGCAGCGGCGGCCGAACCGTCCCGAGCCGCCGCGTTCGACGACGGAGCGGCGATGCTTCCACATCGCCTGCATCGTGCCGTAGCACCAGCGGTAGCGCTGCCTCCACAGCTCCCGCAGCGACGACGGCGCCTCCGTCCACGCCAGGGCCTTCTCCTCGTAGACGACGCGCAGCCCGGTGCGGCAGATCGCCATGGTGAGGTCGGTGTCCTCGGCGAGGGTGTCGCCGGGGACGCCGCCGACCCGCGCCAGCACCGACCGGCGGAACGCCCCGATCGCGCCGGGGACGGTCGGCATGCAGCGCAGGACGTCGAACATCCGCCGGTCGAGGTTGAAGCCGATCACGTACTCGATGTGCTGCCAGCGTCCGAGGATGCCGCCGCGGTTGGCGACCTTGGTGTTGCCGCTGACCGCCCCGACCCGGGGGTCGGCGAACGGCGTGACGAGGTGGCGGATGGTGTCGCGCTGGAAGACGGTGTCGCCGTCCACGAGCACGAGGATCTCCGCGCGGGCGACGCCGACGCCCGTGTTGAGCGCGCTGGGCTTGCCTCCGTTCGGCTTGCGGATCAGCTGGACGGTCGGCAGCGCGATCGACTCGACGATCAGCGCGGTGCGGTCGGTGGAGCCGTCGTCCACCACGACCACCTCGACGGTGCCCGGGTAGTCGGTGTCCAGGAGCGAGGCGACGGTCGCCGCGATGTTCACCTCCTCGTTGTAGGCAGGGACGATCACGGAGACGGGCGGGAAGGGGTCGGGCGGCAGTTCGCCGTCGTCGAGCGCGCCGTCCGGCGGATACGGGCCGTCCAGGGTGGGGCGGAACCTTTCGGGGCCAGGGTCGCCAGGGTCGGGGCCGGGGCCGCCGGGGCCGGG
>JBOHBY010000894.1:0-1777 GCA_050698635.1 Spirillospora sp. | reverse complement strand
GAGGAGACCCAGCGCGCGATCATCCGCCGCGCTTTCGACCGAGGCGTCACGCACTTCGACCTCGCCAACAACTACGGCCCGCCCTACGGCCGGGCCGAGGAGAACTTCGGCCGCTACCTCCGCGAGGACCTGGCGTCGTACCGCGACGAGATCGTGGTGTCGACGAAAGCGGGCTGGGACATGTGGCCGGGACCCTACGGACAGGGCGGCGGCTCGCGGAAGTACGTCCTGGCCTCGCTCGACCAGTCCCTGGCGCGGATGGGTCTCGAGTACGTCGACATCTTCTACAGCCACCGGTTCGACCCGGAGACGCCGCTGGAGGAGACGATGGGGGCGCTGGACCGGGCCGTCCGGTCGGGGAAGGCGCTGTACGCGGGGATCTCGTCGTACTCCGCCGAGCGCACCGCCGAGGCGGCGGCGATCCTGCGGGAGCTGGGGACGCCGCTGCTGATCCACCAGCCGTCCTACTCGATGCTCAACCGGTGGGTCGAGGGCGGGCTGCTCGACGTCCTCGGCCGCGAGGGCGCCGGATGCATCGCGTTCTCCCCGCTGGCGCAGGGGATGCTGACCGGCAAGTACCTCGACGGCGTCCCGGACGGGTCGCGCGCCAGCCGCGGGACGTCGTTCTCGGCGAGCCTGCTGACCGAGGAGAACCTGCGGCACGTCCGGACGCTGAACGAGATCGCCAAGGACCGCGGGCAGACGCTCGCGCAGCTCGCGCTGGCCTGGTCGCTGCGGGACGCGCGGGTCACCTCGGCGCTGATCGGCGCGAGCAGCGTCGCGCAGCTGGAGGAGAACCTCGCGGCGCTCGACCGGCTCGACCTCACCGCCGACGAGCTCGCCGCCATCGACCGGGACGCCGTCGAGGCGGGCATCAACATCTGGGCGGCGTCCAGCGCCCACTAGCCGCCGCGGGTCAGTGCTCGTGGTCGGGGACGGACGCCTCGGGGTGGGCGAGGAGCCAGGCGACATGGTCGCGGCTCTCCTCGTCGGCGGGCGTGTAGACGATCAGCCGCAGGTCGGGGGATCCGGTGATGTCCATGTTCATGGTGCGCGTCCGGATCACCCCGACGGCGGGGTGCCGGAAGTCCTTGGGCACGGGGCGCGCCAGCGCGACGTCCTGCGCGGCCCACATCCGGGCGAACTCGGGGCTCGCCGCCTGGAGCCGCCGGACGAAGTCCTTCCAGCCCGGATCGTCCAGGTGCCTGCTGTAGCGGTGCCGGAAGACCGCGACGTGCCCCGGCGCCGCCTCCGCCAGGTTCTCGACCGGGTTGCAGCACGGCGGCAGCGTGAACACCATCCACAGCGAGTTGCGCTCGCCGGGCGGCGCCGCCACCAGACGCGGGAAGAGGACCGCGAAGGCGGCGTTCCACGCCAGGACGTCGGAGCGGCCGTTGCCCACCGCAGCGGGCAGCGGGGTCAGCGTGTCGAGGATTCCCTGGACGTCCTCGGGCAGGCCCTCCGCCTCCCCCTCCGCGGCGGCGCCCGGCACCTCGGCCAGCCGGTACAGGTGCTCGCGTTCAGCGCCGTCCAGCCGCAGCGTGCGCGCGACCGCGTTCAGCACCTGCGCGCTGGCGTTGATCGGGCGGCCCTGCTCCAGCCACGTGTACCAGGTGACGCCGACCCCGGCGAGCTGCGCCACCTCCTCGCGGCGCAGGCCAGGCACCCGGCGGCGGCCATGCGTCGGCAGGTCGACCGCGTCCGGATCGAGTCGATTGCGCCGGGACGTCAGCCATTCGCCGAGCTGCGTGGGTTCGTCCATACGACCAGTATGGCC
>JBOHBY010000893.1:0-2657 GCA_050698635.1 Spirillospora sp. | reverse complement strand
GGTGCGCCGGGTGCGGTGGGGGCGCCGGGCGCTTGCCCGCGTGCGTGCAGGGACACGGCCTGCTCCTTCGCAGGTTCGTCATCCGCCGCACGAGCACTTCCCAAAAGAGAAGAATGTCGGAATTAAGGAAAGGTTTCTGCGTTGCCGGATCGGCAGATGAATGAATGCGTCCTCGCGAATTTAGCGCGACCCGGCGCTCGCCGCCTTGCGTCCCATCCAAATGGCCGTCGCCCAAAGCGCCCCGAAAACGACGCCGAGGAAGAACATGGCCGGCACCAGGAACCCGGTCGCGACGATCAGCACCTGCACGACGCTCCCGACCGTCACCGCCCACGGGAACCGCAGCAGGCCCGCCACGAGCAGGCACACGACGGCCAGGCCGCCGCACACCCCGCCGGCGGTCGCGGCGCCGACGTCCTGCACGGTCACGGCCACCGGGATCGCGAGCGCGATCACGATGGCCTCGCTGCCCAGCACGGCGGCGAGCAGCCGCCTGGCCGGGTTCGGGGCGGTACCGCCGCTCACGCTCGTCACCGGCCTTCCTCGACGCGCAGCAGGATCCGGGCGTCGCCTGCGGTGACCACCGAGCCGGTGATCAGCACCCCGGCGCCCCGGTACTCGCCGGTCTCCTCGGCGAGGCCGATCGCCCGGTCGATCGCGTCGTCCAGGCGGTCCTCGACATGGACGCGCTCCGGCCCGAAGACGCTCTCGGCGAGCTCGGCCAGTTCCTCGGGCGGCATCGAGCGCGGCGAGGAATTGCGCGTCACGACCAGCTCGGCGACGACGGGTTCGAGCTGGTCGAGGACGCCCGCGACGTCCTTGTCGGCGGCGATCGCGAGGACCCCGGCGAGCCGGGTGAACCCGAACGACTCGGTGACCGTGGCGACGGTCGCGGCCATTCCGGGCGGGTTGTGCGCCGCGTCCAGCAGGACGGTCGGGCCGGTCCGCGCGACCTCCAGCCGTCCGGGCGAGGCCGATTTGGCGAAGCCGCTGCGCACCAGCGCCGGGTCGAGCTGCCCCTCGCCGCCGCCGAGGTAGACCTCACCTGGCGCGATGCGGGTGGCGGCCTCCAGGTTGGGCTCTCCCCTGGTCGGCGCGCCGCTGGCGAACGCCTCCACGGCGGCCAGGGCCGTGGCGGCGTTGCTCGCCTGGTGCTCGCCGAACAGCGGCAGGAAGATCTCGTCGTAGACGCCGTGCAGGCCCTGGAGGCGCAGCTGCTGGCCGCCGAAGGCGACGTCACGGCTGAGCACGCCGTACTCGACGCCCTCGCGCGCCGCCGCCGCGCCCGCCTCCACGACACGCCGCAGCAGGACCTCGGCCGCCTCGACCGGCTGCAGCGCCAGCACCGTCACCGACTCCGGCTTGATGATCCCCGCCTTCTCGGCGGCGATCTGCTCCAGGGTGTCGCCGAGGTAGCGGGTGTGGTCAAGACCGATCGGGGTGATCACGGCGACGGCCCCGTCGGCCACGTTCGTCGCGTCCCACGCGCCGCCCATGCCCGCCTCGACCACGGCCACGTCGACCGGCGCGTCCGCGAAGGCCGCGTACGCCATCGCGGTCAGCATCTCGAAGAACGACAGCCGCACCTCGTGCTTGCCGTCGACGATCTGCGCGAACGGCAGCACGTCCTCGTAGGCCTCGACGAACCGTTCCTCGCTGAGCGGCTCGCCGTCGATCGCGATCCGCTCCCGCAGCGAGGTCAACTCCGGGCTGGTGAACAGGCCCGTGCGCAGGCCGCGCTCGCGCAGCAGCGCCTCGACGAGCCGGGCGGTGCTGGTCTTGCCGTTCGTCCCCGCGATGTGGATCACCGGGTAGGCGCGGTGCGGCTCGCCCAGGACGTCGACCAGGTCGCGGACGCGGTCGAGCGTCGGATCGATCTCCCACTCCACCCCGCGGGCCATGATCGCGCCGACTGCGCGCCGGTAGTCGGACGGCTCGGATTCCTGGGTCACGGTCAAAGAGCCTACTCGGCGGTTCCCCCGGTTCCGGACGGCCCCACACTGGAGGAGTGGACGTGTTCTTCCGCGAGTGGGAGCGGCGGGCGCCCGGCGAGACCCGCGACATCGGGCGCGCCCGCGACCTGGCGGCCGTCCTGGACGTCCTCACCCCGGACGCCCCTGTACTCACCGTTGTCGGCTCCAAGGGGAAGGGGACGGCGGCGACGTACGCGTCCGCTTTTCTGGCGGCCGCCGGTCTCCGGGTGTGCACGGTAACGAGCCCTGGTCTGCGCGGCATCCGCGAACGGATCAGGGTGGACGGCTGCGCCGTCACGGAAGAAGACCTGGCCTCCTTGGGGCGCGTCCTGGGCAAGGCCATCGCGACACTGCCGCCGCCTTCTGCGGGCTATCTGTCGCCGTCTGGGCTCTTCATCATCGCGGGCGTCGTGCATGCGCGGCGCGTCGGCGCGGACGCGATCGTCCTGGAGGCGGGCATGGGCGGACGGTCGGACGAGGTCTCCCTCTTCCCGCCGTCCGTCGTCGCGATCACGCCGATCTTCGGGGAGCACGTCGGCGTGCTCGGCGACACCCCGGCGGAGATCGCGCAGGAGAAGCTGGGCGTGGCGGCGGCGTCGACGACCGTGCTGTCGGCGCCGCAGTCCGCCGAGGTCGCCGGGGTGCTCGGCGCGGTGGAGCGGGTGGCGGCGGGCGGCAGCGGGC
>JBOHBY010000892.1:0-1657 GCA_050698635.1 Spirillospora sp. | reverse complement strand
CCTTCTTGGCCGTGACCTTCTTGGCCGTGACCTTGGTGGGCTCCTCGTCCTTGGCGACCCTGCGGGCGGCGGCGTCCACGACGCCGGCGGCCTCCTCGGCCGCGTCGACGATCGGCGGGTGCTGGCGGCGGCGGATGCCGAGGATGCTGACGAACAGCGACGCGAAGATGGCCTGGAGGCTCATCACGAGCGCCGTGGCGGCGGGGACGACGATGCGCAGCGACTCGCGCGGGTCGAGTTCGCCGAAGCTGTTGACGCGCCAGTGCAGCAGCGACGCGACGAGGCCGCCGAGACCGGCGACGGCGAGCAGCCCGCCGAGCAGCAGCCCGCGTTCCAGGCTCCACCAGTCGATGATCTTCTGCACCCGCTTGTCGTGCGGCAGGAAGCCCTCCTGCATCGCGTAGACCTTGGTGAGCAGGGCGAACAGCACCGCCTGGAAGCCGATCACCAGCGCGGCCCCGGCGCCGACGAGCGTGTCGACGTCGAAGGCGATCTCCCCGACCGTGACCGGGCCGGTGGACAGCGCGATCCCGGCGAGCAGCCCGAGCGTCATGAAGACCAGGCCGGGGATGAGGAACAGCCAGCGCGGGCTGAAGAGCATGAGGAAGCGCAGGTGGCGCCATCCGTCGCGCCAGGTGTTCAGGTGCGGGGCGCGGGTGCGGCCGTCGGGGGACAGCGTCGTCGGGACCTCGCGGATGTCGTAGCCCTGGAGGGTCGCCTTGACGACCATCTCGCTGGCGAACTCCATGCCGCCGGTCTGGAGCCCGAGGCGCATGATCGCGTCCTTGTCGAAGGCCCGCAGCCCGCAGTGGAAGTCGCCGATCTTGCTGCCGAAGAACAGCCGTCCGACGAAGCTGAGCACCGGGTTGCCGAGGTAGCGGTGCAGCGGCGGCATGGCGCCGTCGGCGATGCCGCCCTTGAACCGGTTGCCCATGACGAGGTCGGCGCCGTCGCGCAGCTCGTCCAGGAACGGCCCGAGGGTGGTGAAGTCGTAGGAGTCGTCGGCGTCGCCCATCGCGACGTACCGGCCGCGCGCGGCGCGGATCCCGCCCATCAGGGCGTTGCCGTACCCCTTGTCGATCACCGGCACGACACGCGCCCCCGCGTCCCTGGCGAGCTGCTGGCTGCCGTCGGTGCTGCCGTTGTCGGCGATGACGACCTCGCCGTCGATGCCGTGGTCGTCGAAGAAGCCGATCGTCTTGCGGACGCAGGTCTCGACCGTCTCGGCCTCGTTCAGACATGGCATCACTACGGAGAGTTCCACGCGATCTCCTTTGTTAACCCCTGGTGACGTTTCCCCTGATGACGGTTCCCCGATGTCCGGCTGCGGGTGATCTACTAATCTCTGTTGTTCCGCGCGGCGGCCCGTCGTGGTTCATGAATCCCGTGGTTCATGATGCCTGCCGGCGAAGGGTAGTGATGCCCGCTCTCGTCAAGAGCACCCGTATCGTGTTGCCCTATCGCAACCCAAAAAACGTCACCGCCACGGTCGCGGGCGGCAGGCTGGGACGTCAAGCATACGGGCACAGCGGCCCGGGGACACCGAAGGGGAGGTGCGGCAGTGGCGGGCGAATCGCCGCGAGGCACCACGGCCGGCCCGGGGCTGGACGAGACACCGCAGGGCGGCACGGCCCTGGCCACGGCGGACGCGCAGGCC
>JBOHBY010000891.1:0-1780 GCA_050698635.1 Spirillospora sp. | reverse complement strand
ACGGTCGACCTCGGCGAGGGAGACCGACAGCGACGCGCCGGCGACGGTGCGGCGGCCCAGGAGCAGTTCCATGGCGCGCCGCTGGGACGGGGAGGCTCCGGTGAGCGTGACGGTTCCGGTGAGCGTTCTGCCGCGTTCAAGCCGGCGCCGGATCCGTTGGAGCAGCCAGGCGGTGTCGGGGCTGCCGAGCAGCCGCCGCAGCCGTTCGATGTCCGTCATCCGAACAGGTCCGCCTGTCCAGCCCGGGGCGCGGGCTCGGGAAGGTCGGCGCGGGTGCGTTCGCGGCCGTCCCAGCGCCACGGGGTCACGAGAACGGCGTCGATGCCGTCCCGCCGTGACAGTTGGCAGATCGACAGGCCGGGCACCTGCGGGTAGCAGCCCCATTCGCGTTCGCTGGTCATCACCACGTCCATGTCGAAGGTGGCGAGCAGGCCGAGGCATTTGGCGCGGGAGTCGTCGTCCACACCGGCGAACGCCTCGTCCAGGGCGACGAGTCGTGGTGCGTGCGGGTTGCCAGCCGACTTGTAGTGCGCGGAGGCGGCGGCGAACAGCGGCACCGACGCGGTGAGCACCCGTTCGCCGCCGGAGGCCGGACCGGTCGCCGGACGCCACTGCCCGTCCTGGAGCCGCTGGATCGTGAAGGCGTGCCAGGATCGGTAGTCCAATGCCCGGGTGAGCTGCTCGGTCCAGCCGGACGACGGGTTGTCGGCGTGCTCGCGGGCGATCTGCTCCTGCAGGAACCGTCCGACGGCCGCGCGGTCGTCCGCCGACCAGGCGTCGATGGTCTGCCGGAGCCTGTCCCGGACACGCTCCAGCCCGTCCGGGGCGTTCTTCGCGGGTTTCCACACGAGCCGCAGCCGCATCCCGGTGGACGTCGGACGGGACGTCAGTTCGGCGTTCATCTCCCGCACCTCGTCCTCGGCCGCGGCGATGAGCTCCTGGAGGGTGCCGGCGACCTCGTTCAGCAGGTGGTTCTCCAGGATCTCCCGCTCGCGGGCGGACAGCAGCCGGGCCCTGTGCTCCGTCTCGGTTTCAAGGGCCGCGGCCAGGCCGGGAACGTCCCGGCTGCGGCCCTGGAACAGCACGTCCACGACCATGATCCCCTCGCGCAGGGTCAGGCCGACCGAGTGGCCGTGCCGGGACATCGCGTCCGACAGCAGCTTGTGCTCCTCGGTCACCTTCTTCTGCACACGGTCCCAAGGGCCGTCGCCGTCGTCGATCGCGTCCAGGTCGGCGTTGACGGCGCGGGCCAGGATCACGGCGGGATTGGCCGCCCACTCCTGCGCCGCGTCGGGGACGTCCAGGCCGGGCAGCGCGACGTCCAGCAGGCCGGTCGCGGCGAACGCGCGGAACGCGGTGACGGCCTCGTCGCGGGCGGCCGTGGCATCGGTGATCTCGGTGCGGAGCTGGTCGCGCGTGCCCTGGGCGTTGCCGCGTTCCTCCAGTGCCGACCGTTCCCGGAGGCGTGCCGCCGACTCTGAGCGGTCCCGTTCGTCGAGTGACATTTTCACCTCTTCGAGTTGCCGGAACAGCTCGTTGACGGCGGCACCCGCGGTCTCGACCAGTGCCCGATGCTCCTCGGCGATCGCGTCCGCCCGCCCGCGTGCATCCGCCGCGTCCTCCGCCGCCTCCGCCAGCCGCCGCTGGACGTGCTCCAGTTCCTCGGCGGCGTCCTGCGCCGCCTCCCGCGCCGACAGCAGAGCACGCGCCGCGGGCCACAGCTCGGCGAGCGCCAGCCGGTAGCCGTCGATCGCCTCGCGCACGGCCGCGAGCCTGGTCT
>JBOHBY010000890.1:0-4317 GCA_050698635.1 Spirillospora sp. | reverse complement strand
GCTGGTGACGGGCCCGCGCACGCGCACCGTCCGCCGCCCCCGCTACCCGGTCACCAGGGAGATCGACGAGCAGACCGGGCTCGGCGAGGCGTACATGCGGTCGCTGGTCCGCACGCAGCTGCGCCTCGCGGTGCGGCTGTGCGTCGTCCTCGCCGTGGTCGTGGCCGGGCTGCCGCTGCTGTTCGCGACGGTCCCCGCGGTCCGCGAGCAGGAGGTGTTCGGGGCGCCGCTGCCGTGGGTGCTGCTCGGCGGGCTGATCTACCCGTGGTTCGTCGGCTGCGGCTGGTGGTACGTCCGGCAGGCCGAACGCAACGAGGACGACTTCGCCGAACTCGTCGACCGCGCCTCCGGCCCCGCGGACGGGGATCGGCCGTGAACGCCGCGTACGGGCTCGCGGGCGTCATGCTGGTCGTCGTCGCGACCGTCCTGATCGGCGTGCTCGGGGTGCGCATCTCGCGCACGACGTCCGACTTCTACGTCGCGTCCCGGACGGTCACACCGCTGCGGAACGCGTCCGCGATCGGCGGCGAGTACCTGTCGGCGGCGTCGTTCCTCGGCATCGCGGGCCTCGTCCTCGCCTACGGCGCCGACATGCTGTGGCTCCCCGTCGGCTGGACGGGCGGCTACCTGGTGCTGCTCGTCCTGGTGTCGGCGCCGCTGCGCCGCTCCGGCGCGTACACGCTGCCGGACTTCGCCGAGGCGCGGCTGGAGTCGATGGCGGTGCGGCGCGTCGCGAGCGTCCTCGTCGTGCTGATCAGCTGGCTGTACCTGCTGCCGCAGTTCCAGAGCGCCGGTCTCGTGCTGCGGACCGTCACGGGCGCCCCGGTCTGGACGGGCGGCGTCCTCGTCGCGGTCGTCGTCGCCGTGAACGTGCTGGTCGGCGGGATGCGCAGCGTCACGCTCGTCCAGGCGTTCCAGTACTGGATGAAGCTCACCGCGCTCACCGTCCCGCTGGTCTTCCTGCTGCTGGCCTGGCGGTACGACGGCGCGCCCGGCCTGTCGTCGGACGCCCCTCCGACGTTCGCCGACCGCACCACCGTCGCCGTCTCCACGGCCGTCACGGTCGACGTCGCCGTCCCCGTCAACGTCGTCGCCGACGGACGCGTCGACGGCCGCGACCACCGCCGCGCCCCGCTCACCCTGAACCCCGGACGGCACCACTTCGACGACGACACGTCCATCACCTTCCCGAAGGGCGCCGACGTCCCGCACGTCAGCGGACGTCCCGTCACCACCGACCACGAATGGGTCCTGCCGCTCGACGGACGAGAACACTCGCTCTACGCCACGTACTCGCTGATCCTCGCAACGTTCCTCGGGACGATGGGCCTGCCGCACGTGCTCGTCCGCTTCTACACCAACCCCGACGGCCGGGCCGCGCGCCGTACGACCGTCATGGTCCTGTCACTGCTCGGTGCGTTCTACCTGTTCCCAGCCCTGTACGGCGTCCTGGGACGCCTCTACACGCCAGAGCTATTAATGACCGGACGGGCGGACGCCGTCGTTCTCACCCTCCCCGGACGGCTCATCGGCGGCGTCGGCGGCGACCTGCTCGGCGCGCTCGTGACGGGCGGCGCGGTCGCCGCGTTCCTGTCGACCTCGTCGGGGATCACCGTGTCGGTCGCCGGGGTGCTGGCGCAGGACATCCTGCGCGGCGGGGTCCGCTCGTTCCGCGTCGGGACGCTGCTCGCGCTCGTCGTCCCGCTCGGGCTGGCGATCGCGGCCCGGCACCTCGCCGTCGCCGACGTCGTCGGGCTCGCGTTCGCCGTCGCCGCGTCGACGTTCTGCCCGCTGCTCGTCCTCGGGGTGTGGTGGCGGCGGCTGACCGTCCCCGGCGCGCTCGCGGGCCTCACCATCGGCGGCCTGCTCGCGGGCACCGCCGTCATCGTGACGATCGCGGCGGGCCCACCGGACGGCTTCCTCGGCGCGATGCTGTCCGAGCCCGCCGCCTGGACGGTCCCCATCGCGTTCGCCGTCATGATCGTCGTGTCGTGGTGCACGCCGGGGCGCGTCCCGCCGGGCGTGGCGCGCATGATGGTGCGCCTGCACACCCCCGAGTCGCTGGACGTCGACCGGGGCACGTGGCGCCCGAAACGGGTGTGACCGCCGGGGCACGTGGCGCCCGAAACGGGTGTGACCGTTCGTCGCGCCAAACGGACCGTTCACCGACACGGCACGCAGACCAGCGACGATGAGTGGCAGCTGACCGCTCTCTCCCGCCGGTCCCCTTCGCCAGCGCGGACACCTCTCCTTACGGTGGCGCGTGACCGGCGTCACTACAGAGGAGGGACGGTCGTGTCCGTCGATAAGAGTGCCTCCGGCACCGTCTATGAACGGTTCCAGGGCAGCACGGAGTTCCAGGAACTCCGACGCAGATTCCGCCGATTCGCATTCCCGATGACCGCGGCGTTCCTCACCTGGTATCTGCTCTACGTCGTCCTTTCGGGGTGGGCGCGCGGCTTCATGGGCACCGAGCTGTTCGGTGCCGTCAACGTCGCGCTGGTGTTCGGCCTCCTCCAGTTCCTGTCGACGTTCCTCATCGCGTGGTGGTACTCGCGGCACGCGGAACGCCGGCTCGACCCGGTCGCCGACAAGATCCGCGCCGACATCGAGGCGGACCAGGCCGGCGAGGCCGACGACATCGGAAAGGCGGGGGTCCGATGACCGTCCGCCAGGAGGGTGGAGCCCGATGAGCAACGAGACCCTCTCGATCATCCTGTTCCTGACGTTCGTCGCCGCGACGCTGATCATCACCGTCTGGGCGAGCAGGAACACCAAGGACGCCACCGACTTCTACGCCGGCGGACGCTCCTTCTCCGGCGTGCAGAACGGCCTGGCGATCGGCGGCGACTACATGTCCGCCGCGTCCTTCCTCGGCATCGCCGGGCTGATCGCCCTGTACGGCTACGACGGGTTCCTGTACTCGATCGGGTTCCTCGTCGCGTGGCTGGTGGCGCTGCTGCTGATCGCGGAGCTGCTGCGGAACTCGGGCCGGTTCACGATGGCGGACGTGCTGGCGTTCCGGATGAGCCCGCGGCCCGTCCGCACCGCCGCCGGCGTCTCCACCATCATCGTGTCGATCTTCTACCTGCTGGCGCAGATGGTCGGCGCGGGCGCGCTCGTCTCGCTGCTGTTCGGGTTCAGCAGCGATTTCGCGAAGGGCGCGACGATCGCGCTGGTCGGCGTGCTGATGATCGTCTACGTGGTGTTCGGCGGGATGAAGGGCACCACCTGGGTGCAGATCGTCAAGGCCGTCCTGCTGATGACCGGCGCGATCCTCGTCACGATCCTGGTGCTGAGCGAGTTCGGCTTCAACCTGTCGTCGCTGCTGACCGACGCGGCCGACCAGAGCGGCAAGGGCAAGGACTTCCTTGAGCCCGGCCTGCGCTACGGCAAGGACGCCGACGGCCTCGAAGGCAAGCTCGACCTGATCAGCCTCGGGCTCGCGCTCGTCCTCGGCACCGCCGGGCTGCCGCACATTCTGATCCGCTTCTACACCGTCCCGACGGCCCGCGACGCCCGCAAGTCGGTGCTGTGGGGCATCGGCATCATCGGCGCGTTCTACCTGCTGACCCTCGTCCTCGGCTTCGGCGCCGCGGCGCTCGTCGGCAGCAAGGACATCGCGAAGGAGAATCCGGCCGGCAATACCGCGGCACCACAGCTCGCCGAGAAGATCGGCGACATCGTGTTCGGGGACGCGGGCGGCACCATCCTCCTGGCCGTGATCGCCGCGGTGGCGTTCGCGACGATCCTCGCGGTCGTGTCCGGTCTCACGCTGGCGTCCTCGTCGTCCTTCGCACACGACCTGTACGCCCACGTGTTCCGCAAGGGCAAGGCCACCGAGCGGGAGGAGGTCCGCGTCGCGCGGATCTCGGCGTTCGTCATCGGGGCCGTCGCGATCGTCCTCGGGATCTACGCGCAGCGGCTCAACGTCGCCTTCCTCGTCGCGCTGGCCTTCGCGGTCGCCGCGTCCGGGAACCTGCCCGCCCTCCTCTACAGCCTGTTCTGGAAGAGGTTCAACACGGCCGGAGCGGTCTCCGCCATCTACGGCGGTCTCGGCTCCGCGATCTTCTTCGTGGCGTTCTCGCCGGTCGTGTCGGGCTCGGAGAAGGCCCTGTTCACCGATGTCGACTTCCACTGGTTCCCGCTGGAGAACCCGGGGATCGTCTCCATCCCGGTCGGCTTCGTGTGCGGCTGGCTCGGGACGATGCTCAGCAGGGAGCACAACGCCGAGAAGTACGCCGAGATCGAGGTCCGCTCCCTGACGGGCGCGGGCGCCGAGACCGCGACGAAGCACTAGTCGCCCGACACCCGCCG
>JBOHBY010000889.1:0-5163 GCA_050698635.1 Spirillospora sp. | reverse complement strand
CCCGGCCCCTCGCGTCACGGCGCTGGACACGGTCGGGGAGCTGTTCTCCGCCGGGCTGGACGGGCTGATCGTCGCGGCGGCCACGGACGCGCACGCCGGCCTGGTGGAACGGGCGGTGACCGCGCGGATTCCCGTCTTCTGCGAGAAACCGCTCGCGTCCGATCTTGATGGAACGTTCCAAAGTATGACGGCGGCGGCCACCGCAGGGGTCCCCGTGCAGGTCGGGTTCCAGCGCCGGTTCGACGCCGGGAACGCGGCGGCGCGCGAGGCGCTGGCGTCCGGGCGGCTCGGCTGGCTGCACACCGTCCGCTCGTGCAGCTTCGACCCCGCGCCGCCGCCCGCCGGGTACGTCCCGACGTCCGGCGGGCTGTTCCGCGACTGCGTCATCCACGACCTCGACCTCATCCGCTTCGTGACGGGACGCGAGGTCATCCGCGTCATGGCGGCCGGGGCGAACCGGGGCGACGACTTCTTCCGCGAGTACGGCGACGTCGACACTGGGTCGGCGCTACTCGTACTGGACGACGGGTCGCTGGGGGTCGTGTCGGCCACCCGCTACAACGCCGCAGGGTACGACTCGCGCTTGGAGCTGTTCGGGTCCAAGGACAGCATCGTCGCCGGCCTGGACGAGCACACGCCCGCGACCGCATTGCCCGAACGGGGTGAGGAACCGAGGGCGGCCTACAGCGGGTTCATGGAGCGGTTCGCCGACGCCTACGACGCGGAACTGCGCGCGTTCGTGGACGTGGTCGCCGGACGGTGCGGTAACCCGTGTCCACCAGAAGAGGCCCTGGAGGCGTTCTACCTGGCGGAGGCGTGCGAGCTGTCTCTGCGTGAAGGCCGCGTCGTCGGCACCGGGGAGGTACGGCGATGAGGGTCGCGGGTGCACCGATCTCCTGGGGCGTGTGCGAGGTTCCTGGGTGGGGCCATCAGATGGAGCCCGCACGGGTGCTCGCCGAGATGCGCGACCTTGGTCTCGCGGCCACCGAACTGGGGCCGGCCGGTTTCCTGCCCGGTACCGCGCGGGCCAGGGACGAACTGCTGGCGGCCTACGGGCTGGGTCTCGTGGGCGCGTTCGTCCCGGTCGTGCTGCACGATCCGGCGTCCGACCCGATGCCGGAGATAGACCGGGCCCTGGACGCCATGGACGGCGTCCTCGTGCTGGCCGCCGCGACCGGGCTCGACGGCTACGACGGTCGGCCGGACCTGGACGCGGAGGCGTGGTCGACCCTGCTCGCCAATCTCGACGCGATCGCCTTGCGGGCCGCTGGGCGCGGCCGTCTGGTGACCCTGCATCCGCATGTCGGGACGGTCGTGGAACGGCGCGCGGAGGTCGAGCGGGTACTGGACGGCAGCAGCGTCCCTCTCTGCCTGGACACCGGGCATCTGCTTGTCGGCGGCACGGATCCGGTGTGGCTTGCAGGTTTCGCGGCCCGGCGCATAGCGCACGTCCATCTGAAGGACGTGGACGTGGGCCTTGCACGGAAGGTGTTCAACGGCGAGGTCGGCTACACGGACGCGGTGCGCGACGGTCTGTACCAACCGCTTGGGGACGGCGACATCGACGTCCCCGGCATCGTCCGCACGCTGGAGGACGCCGGTTTCGAAGGCTGGTACGTGATGGAACAGGACACCGTCCTGACCGAGGAGCCCGCAGAAGGCGGAGGGCCGTACGACGACGTCCGCAGGAGTCTCGCCTTCCTCGCCTCGCTCGCCGGGGCGGCCCGATGACGTTCGACCTCATCACGATGGGGCGGGTGAGCGTCGACGTCTACCCGGACCAGGTGGGCGTGCCGCTGGAGGACGTCGAGTCGTTCGGGAAGTACCTCGGCGGCAGTCCTACCAACGTCGCTGTGGCGGCGGCACGGTATGGGCGGCGCGCCGCCGTCATCACCCGTACTGGCGACGACCCGTTCGGACGGTTCGTCCACAAGGCGCTCCAGGGGTACGGCGTAGACGACAGGTACGTCACGGCCGTCCCCGGGCTGCCGACACCGCTCGCCTTCTGCGAGATCTTGCCGCCGGACGACTTCCCACTGTATTTCTACCGCTACCCGAAGGCCCCCGATCTCGAAATCCACGCGCGCGAGCTGGACCTTGAGGAAATCCGTCAGGCCCGCATCGTGTGGGGGACCGTCACCGGCCTGTCGCAGGAGCCCAGCCGTGAGGCGACACTGATCGCGCTCGCCATGCACCCTGGGCAGACCGTCATCGACCTTGATTACCGTCCGATGCTCTGGGACGACCCAAGCGAAGCACCGCTCTGGGCAGGGCTTGCTCTGGAATGCGCATCGGTCGCCGTCGGGAATCTGGAAGAGTGCGCGGTCGCGGTGGGGGAGCGGGAGCCGCACGCCGCCGCCCGCGCGATCCTTGAGCGCGGCCCAGAGCTCGCCATCGTGAAGCTGGGCCCGGACGGCGTGCTCGCCGCGACGTCCGGCGAGGTGGTGGAGGTCCCGCCGGTCAAGGTCGACGTCGTCAACGGGCTCGGCGCCGGGGACGCGTTCGGCGGCGCGGTCTGCCACGGTCTCCTGTCCGGGTGGGACCTGCGGCGCGTCATCGAGTTCGCGGGTGCCGCCGGGGCGCTCGTCGCCTCCCGCATCGCGTGCTCCGACGCGATGCCCACGCGGGACGAGGTCGAGGTGATCCTGGAGGGCCAGGGATGAAGCATCATCTGCCCGCCGGTAGCGCCGGTGAGGGGCCGCACACGTTGGTCGTGACACCGGAGTCGGCCGGCTGGGCGTATTCGTCGCTGCGCGTACTGGAGCTGCCGGACGGCGCCTTCCACGAGTTCGAGACCGGCGAGTTCGAGACGATCGTGCTGCCGTTGTCTGGGACGTGCGCGGTCGAGTGCGACGGGGAACGGTTCGAGCTGGCCGGGCGTGAAGACGTCTTCAGCCGGGTCAGCGACTTCGCCTACGTCCCGCGCGACGCGCGCGTACGCGTGCAGGGGCGGGGACGGTTCGCACTGGCCGGGGCACGGTGCGAGGCCCGTCTGGAACCGCGCTACGGCCCCGCAGAGGACGTCCCGGTGGAATTGCGTGGGGCGGGGGCCGCGAGCCGGCAGGTGAACAATTTCGGCACTCCCGAGGGGTTCCCGTTCGCGGAGAAGCTGATCGCGTGCGAGGTGCTGACGCCGGGCGGTTGCTGGTCGTCCTTCCCACCGCACAAGCACGACGAGGAGACGCCGGACGAGGCCGTCCTGGAGGAGATCTACTACTTCGAGGTCTCTGGCGAGACTGGGATGGCCTACCAGCGGGTGTACGGGACGCCGGGGCGGCCGATCGACGTACTGGCGGAGGTACGCAACGGTGACGCGGTACTGATTCCGCATGGCTGGCATGGCCCGTCCATGGCCGTGCCTGGGCACGACCTGTACTACCTGAACGTGATGGCGGGCCCGGCCCACGAGCGGGCCTGGCGGATCTGCGACGACCCCGCGCACGCGTGGATCCGCGACACCTGGGCAGGGCAGCCGGTCGATCCGCGCCTGCCGCTGACGTCGGCTGAGGGGACCTCGGCGGAGGGACGGTCATGAGGCTCACGGTGGGGCAGGCGGTCGTCCGGTTCCTGGCGGCGCAGCACAGCGAACGGGACGGGTCCGAGCGCCGCTTCTTCGCGGGCTGCTTCGGGATCTTCGGGCACGGCAACGTCGCCGGTGTCGGGCAGGCCCTGTTGGAGCACGCCGACGACTTCCCGTACTACATGGCGCGCAACGAACAGGCGATGGTGCACACCGCCTCTGGATTCGCCCGGATGAACGACCGGATGGCCACCTTCGCCTGCACGACCTCCATCGGACCTGGCGCCACCAATATGGTGACCGGCGCGGCATTGGCCACGATCAACCGGCTGCCCGTGCTCCTGTTGCCCGGAGACATCTTCGCCGCCCGTCCGGCCAACCCGGTCTTGCAGGAGCTGGAGGACGCCCGCTCGTACGACGTCTCGGTCAACGACTGCTTCAAACCGGTGTCGAAGTACTGGGATCGGATCAACCGTCCAGAGCAACTGCCCAGCGCGTTGCTGGCGGCGATGCGGGTGCTTACCGATCCCGCTGAGACCGGTGCGGTCACCCTTGCCCTGCCCCAGGATGTCCAGGCGGAAGCGTACGACTGGCCGGAGGAACTGTTCGCCCGCCGGGTGTGGCGCATCCCGCGCCCGGTGCCGGAACCGGCCGCGCTGGAGGAGGCGTCCGCCGTACTGCTGGCGGCTGAGCGTCCGCTGATCGTGGCGGGCGGCGGCGTCATCTACTCACACGCCACCGACGAGTTGCGCGCGTTCGCCGAACGCACGGGCATCCCGGTGGCCGAGACCCAAGCGGGCAAGGGCTCCCTGCCCTGGGACCACGGACGGTCTGTCGGCGCCATAGGCGCAACCGGCACGACGGCCGCGAACGCACTCGCTGGCACAGCGGACGTGGTTCTCGGCGTCGGGACCCGTTACAGCGACTTCACGACCGCGTCCCACAGCCTGTTCGCCAACCCGGACGTACGGTTCGTGAACGTCAACGTCGCCCGTCCGGACGCGGTCAAGCTCGGCGGCGTATCCGTCGTCGCCGACGCCAGGGAGGCCCTCAGAGCGCTCACCATGGCCCTCGACGGCTACACCGTAGCCGGCACCTACCGCGACGAAGCCAGAACCCTCACGGCCGACTGGAACGCCAAGGTCGACGGTGCCTTCGCTCCCAAGGGCGGGAGGCCGCTCACCCAGTCCGAGGTGATCGGTGCCGTCAACGAGGCGTCCGGGCCACGGGACGTGGTGGTCTGCGCGGCCGGTTCCATGCCGGGCGACCTGCACAAGCTGTGGCGGGCCCGCGACCCGAAGGGCTACCACGTCGAGTACGGCTACTCCTGCATGGGATATGAGATCGCCGGCGGGCTCGGCGTGAAGATGGCCGCGCCCGACCGCGAGGTGTTCGTCCTGGTCGGGGACGGTTCGTACCTGATGATGGCGCAGGAGCTGACCACGGCCGTCGCCGAGGGGATCAAGCTGATCGTTGTCCTCGTCCAGAACCACGGGTTCGCCTCGATCGGGAACCTGTCGGAGTCGGTCGGCGCACGGCGGTTCGGCACCCGCCACCGCGTCCGCACCGCCACCGGGCTCGACGGCGGCCCGCTGCCCGTCGACCTCGCCGCGAACGCCGCCAGCCTCGGCGCCGGCGTCGTC
>JBOHBY010000888.1:0-2683 GCA_050698635.1 Spirillospora sp. | reverse complement strand
GAATGTGGCGGGCCAGCGACTCGTCGGTGTGGTCCCACGCCGCGACCTCGCCGGACGGCAGGTGGTGCAGCTCGACGCGGCGGCAGGGGCGGCGCAACACGCGGGACGCGGCGACCGCGTAGATCGCCAGGGCGAGGGAGCCGCGGGCGTCGTCGGCGGTGAGGGGGCGGCGGCCCGTCTTGTAGTCGACGACGGCGAGCTCGGAACCCCGGGCGTCCAGGCGGTCGATGCGGCCCGACACGGCGATGCGGTCGGTGCGGGTCGCGACGGTGCGTTCCACGCCGAGCGGCTCGTCGTACGGGTCGAGCCCGGCGGCGTAGCGCTCGGTCATGTCGCGGGCCCGGTCGCGCCATTGCGCGGACTGGGCCTCGTCGCGGAAGCCGTCGGTCAGCCAGCCGCGGGTGAGGAGCCGTCCGGCGGCGCCGGCGGTGCGTTCGTGGACGGGCAGCCGCCACCAGCCCGCGAGCGCGTTGTGGACGCTGGCGCCCACGCTGTTGTGCGCCCACGGCGGGCCCTTCTGCGGCATCGGACGATCAAGGTAGGTCATCCGGTAGCGCCGCGGGCAGTCCAGCCACGCGTTCAGCCGTGACGGCGTACACGTGTACAGCCGCCTGGGCATGCCCTCTAAGCCGAGCTGCTCCACCGCTAATGCCGTTCCACCGCTAGTGCTGCTCCACCGCTAGTCGTCGGACTCCTGCGCCAGCGCGCCCCACGACTCCCAGCGGGAGTCCTCGTCGCCGACCGTGGTCTCGTCGCCCTGGGCGGGCAGGACCTGTAGGTCTTTGGCCAGCGGGGTCAGCAGCGCGCCGATCGAGTTGAGCTGTTTGCGCAGGTCCTCGTAGACGCCGCCGATGGAGCCGGGACGGCCGCGGTGCAGGGTGTCGCCGGAGAACAGCGAGTTGAGCTGCTCGCTGATCACGCAGACGCTGCCGGGCGTGTGACCGGGCGTGTGCACGATCTCCAGCTGGGCGTCGGCGATCTCGAACACGCCGCCGTCCTCCAGCCAGATGTCGGGTTCGAGGGCGCGCAGCGCCTTGGCGTCGTCCTCGTCGTCCTCCTCTTTGGCGAGGCGGGCGAAGTAGTCGCGCCACAGCAGCCGGTCGGCGCGGTGCAACGCGATCGGGGCCCAGTTCTCCTCGTCGTCCTCGCCCGCGGCGGCGACCTCGAGGACCGCGGTGAGGCGGTGCTCGTTGCCGTCGGTGAGCAGAACGGCCATGACCTCGCGTTCGCCGACCTCGCTGAGGATGGCCTCGGCGTCGTACGCCGGGTCGATCACGATGACCTCGTCGTCGTTGCCGACGATGTAGGTGTTGTTCTCGACGTCGTACTCGGTGTCGTCCAGGGTCAGTTTCCCTGACGTCACAACCTGTTCGATGCGCGCGTCCACGAAGGCACCCTACCGTGCTTCGCGACCCCTGGACGGCACGCGTGGATCACCGCCGGACGCGGCGGCCACGAGCTTTTCGAAGACCTCGGGGTCGGTGGTCTCGGCGCCGAGCCGGTCACCGGTCAGCTCGCCGTGGTCGTCGCTGGAACCGGTCGCGGCCAGGCCCAGCGCCGCGGCGAGATCGCGCAGGTGGGCGCGGTCCTCGGGGGCGTGGGCGGGGTGGTCGGTCTCGATCCCGGCGAGGCCGGCGGCGGCGAGCCGCTCGATCACGTCGTCGGCGAAGACGTAGCCGCGGCCGCTCGCCCGCGGATGCGCGAGGACGCACACTCCCCCGGCCGTGCGGACGAGCCCGAGCGCCTCCACCGGGTCGAGCGCGTAGCGTTCGACGTAGGCGCGGCCGCCCTGGGCGATCCACTCCCCGGTGAACGCCTCGTCCGGTGTCTCGATCGCGCCCGCCTCGACCATCGCGCGTGCGATGTGCGGGCGCCCGACCGCCTCGCCCTTCGCCAGCGCGCGGACCATTTCCCAGGTCACGTCGACGTCGAGGGCGCGGAGGCGGTCCACCATGCCGCGCGCCCTGATCACCCGGTCGTCGCGGATCCGGACGAGTTCGGCGGCGAGCGTCGGCTCCGCCGGGTCGAACAGGTAGCCGAGCATGTGGAGGCTGCGGTCGTCCTGCCTGCAGGACAGCTCGATGCCGGGGACGAGGGTCAGGCCGTCCGGGAGCGCGGCGGTGGCCTCGTCCCAGCCCGCGACGGTGTCGTGGTCGGTCAGCGCGAGAACGTCCAGCCCGCGCTCGCGCGCCCGCCGGACCACCTCGGCGGGCGGGCGGGTGCCGTCGGACACGTCGCTGTGGCTGTGCAGGTCGATGCGCATCGAATCGGGTCCCCGTTGGTCGTGGGTCGTAGGTCGTCGGTGGTGTGGTGGTCAGTCGTCGAGGCGGGGGCTTGGGGCGCCGTACGGGAGGTCGAGCTCCATGCCGGGTTCGCGCAGGTCGAGCAGGTTCTGGCGGTCCAGCATGAAGGCGCCGGCGTCGGGGGGCCAGAGCACCGCCCACAGCCAGTCGCCCATCGCCTCCCCGACGTAGACGGCGCGGTCGGGCCTGTCGCCGACCGCCCACATCGGCAGGGTGTGGCCGCAGGTGGCCGCCGGGCCGCTGATGTCGAGCTTCACGTGCGGCGGGCTGCCGTCGAAGACCTCGCCGGGGTCGGCGCCGTCGAGGCCCGCGTAGTAGGCGCCGAGACCGATGCCGGGCTCCTCGGCGATCAGGACCAGGTCGGCGGGACCGCTGAGCAG
>JBOHBY010000887.1:0-3969 GCA_050698635.1 Spirillospora sp. | reverse complement strand
GAGGCGGTCCGCCGCCGCCACCGGGTCGTGCCGGTCGAGCAGGGACAGCGCCAGTAGGCGGTCGGGCCGTGTCGCGACGACGGCGGCCATGGCCTCGTCCAGGTCGTCCAGGAAGGCGGTGGCGGCGCCCGGGGCGAGGTCGTCCGGGCTCAGCTCCAGCCAGGGGGAGACGACCTGGACGTCCACGCCGGTCCGGTCCATCTCCGCGATCCGCGCCCGCACGTCGGTGAGGGCGCCCGGCACGGGCGGTGTCAGCCGCGACCCGAGCCGGACGCGCCGGTCGCCGGTGAGCAGGGCCGCCGGGACGGCGTGCGCGTGCACGTCGACGGTGCGAGGAGGTCTTGAAGTGGTCATCACGCTGTGAGATGGTAACGGAAAATTGAAAGCGCTTACAGAGGATGGGTTATGCCGGAACGGAACGAGGCGGGGCCGCTGCACGGCCGGGTGGTGGCCGTCACCGGTGGCGGCAGAGGGCTCGGACGGTCGATCGCGCTGGCCGCCGCGACGGCCGGCGCCGACGTCGCGATCGCCTACCGGGAGAGCGAGGCCGGGGCCAAGAGCGTCGCCGACGAGGCCCGCTCGCTCGGCGTCGAGGCCGACGTCCACCGCTGCGACGTGACCGACCGCGACCAGGTCTTCGCGTTCGCCGCGGCGGCCGAGCGGCGGTTCGGCCGGATCGACGGCCTGGTCAACAACGCGGGCATCATGCCCGAGACGCCGTTCCTGGAGACGTCCCCGCAGGAGTGGGACCGCGTGATCGCGACCGATCTGACGGCCGCGTTCCACGCCAGCCAGGCGGTGCTCCCCGGGATGCTGGAGCGCGGGTCGGGCAGCATCGTGAACATCGCGTCCCGCCTCGGCCAGGTCGGCTGGCCGCACGTCGCGCACTACGCCAGCGCCAAGGCCGGGCTGATCGCGCTCGCCAAGTCGATCTCCCGCGAGTTCGGGCAGCGCGGCGTGCGCGCCAACAGCGTCGCACCCGGGGTTACCAACACCGACATGGGCCGGACGGTCATGGCGGGCGAGGTCGGACGCAAGCGCATGGCCGAACTGCCGCTCGGCCGGTTCGGCGAGCCCGCCGAGGTCGCCGACTGCGTCGTCTTCCTGCTGTCGGACGCGTCCGCCCTGCTCATCGGGCAGACCCTCAACCCCAACAGCGGGGGGCTGATGCCATGAGCCCGGCCATCGGGACCGTCCAGGACGCGCTCGACCTCGTCCGCGACGGCGACGCCGTCTGGGTCGGGGGCTCGGGCGCCGGGCACGGTGTGCCGCAGGCGTTCATCGACGCGCTCGCCGCGCGGTTCACCGGCACCGGGCACCCGCGCGACCTGACCACCGTCCGCGTCGTCGGCATCGGCGACTTCGCCGACACCGGGTTCTCGCAACTCGGGCTGCCCGGCCTCGCCCGCCGGACCATCGGCAGCAACATCGGCAACGAGCCCCGGCTCGGCAAGCTGGTCGCCGACGGGGCACTGGAGGCGTACTCACTGCCGCAGGGCGTGCTGTCGGCGCTGTGCCGCGACATGGCCGCCGGACGGCCCGGCCACCTCACCCACGTAGGACTCGGGACCTACGTCGACCCCCGGCAGACGGGCGGCAAGCAGAACGCGCGCACGACCGAGGACCTCGTCGAGGTCGTCGAGCTGGCCGGACGGGAATGGCTGCTCTACCGCGCCCTGCCCATCGACGTCGTCGTCCTGCGGGCCACCACGGCGGACGAGGACGGCAACCTCACCTTCGAGCAGGAGCCGATCCTCGGCGACTCACTCGCGCTGGCGATGGCCGCGCACAACAACGGCGGGAAGGTCGTCGTCCAGGTGGGGCGGCTGGCGGCGCGGGGCTCGCTGCGCCCGGCGGACGTCCGCGTCCCCGGCGCCCTCGTCGACCTCGTCTATGTAGACGCCGCACAACGCCAGACCTACGCCACGCCCTCCTCCCCGTACTACTCAGGCGAACTACGCACCCCCGCCACCCCCGCCGCCCGCACCGAAGTCACCCCGCTGGACGTCCGGAAGGTCATCGCGAGGCGGTCGCTCATGGAGTTCCGCCGCGGCGACATCTGCAACCTCGGGTTCGGCATCTCGCAGCAGATCGGCTCGGTAGCCGCCGAGGAGGGCGTCGCGGACGCGCTGACGCTCACCGTCGAGCAGGGGATCTTCGGCGGGGTCCCGGCCTTCGGCGGCGACGGCGGCGCGGGCCGCGACTACCAGGCGCGGCTGGAGCAGCCCTCGATGTTCGACTTCTACGACGGCGGCGGGCTCGACATCGCCAGCCTGTCGTTCGCGCAGGTCGACCGGCACGGGAACGTCAACGTGCACGCGTTCGACGACCGTCCGCGCGGGCCCGGCGGTTTCATCAACATCAGCACCCGGACGCGGCGGTTGTGCTTCGTGGGCACGTTCACGGCCGGCGGCCTCCGCGTCGCCGTCGAGGACGGGGCGCTGACGATCCTGCGCGAGGGCCGGCACCGCAAGTTCGTCGAGGCGGTGACCGAGATCAGCTTCAACGGACGGCTCGCGGCGGAGAAGGGCCAGTCGGTCAGATACGTCACCGAGCGCGCCGTGTTCGAGCTGACCCCCGGCGGGCTCGCGCTGATCGAGGTGGCCCCGGGTATCGACGTGGACAAGGACGTCCTGGCCCACATGGACATCGAGCCGTCCGTCCCCGCCACACCCGCGCCGATGGACCCGCGCCTGTTCGCCACCGCCCCCATGGGCCTGGCCGCCGGCCTCACCGCCCCAGAGGAGACCCGATGACGGAACTCGTGCACCTGGTCACAGGGGCGTGCACAGAGATCGTCCTGGACAATCCGCCGATGAACGTGGTGTCGCGCGAGCTGACACGGCAGCTGCGCGCCGCGCTCCACGCCGTCGCGCGCGACCCCGGCGTCCGCGCGGTCGTGGTGCACGGCGCCGGAGGCAGGGCCTTCTGCGCCGGGTCCGACATCGCCGAGTTCCGCGACCTGCACGGCCGCGTCGCCGAGGACAAGCTGCTCCTGGAACGGCTCGTCTACCGCCAGCTCGCCGCGCTCCCGGTGCCGACCGTCGCGGCGATCGAGGGCCACGCCCTCGGCGGCGGCCTCGAACTGGCGCTGTGCTGCGACTTCCGGATCGCGACCCGCCGGTCCAAGCTCGGCATGCCCGAGCTGAAGCTCGGTGTGACACCGGGCAGCGGCGGCACGCAGCGCCTGCCCCGCGTGATCGGGCTCGCCCGCGCGAAGGAGCTGATCCTGCTCGGCGAACCGATCGACGCGGCGCAGGCCCTCGCGATCGGCCTGGTCACCCGCGTCGTCGACGACGGGCAGGCGGTGGACGCCGCACGCCGCATGGCCGAGACGCTCGCCTCGCGCGGGCCCGTCGCGATGCGGGTCGCCAAGCGGCTGCTCGACCTGTCCGCCGAGACCGCCCTGGAGGACGGCCTCGCCCACGAGCTCGACGGGTCGGAGACGGTGTTCGCGACCGACGACGCGCTGGAGGGCGCGGCGGCCTTCCTCGCCAAGCGCCCCGCCAGGTTCACCGGCCGATGACCACGACACGAACGGAGACATCCATGCGCACGGTCGCGCTCTTCGGCCGCCCCCTGCGGCGGCGGCACTCGGCGGTCATGCACAACGCCGCGTTCGAGGCGGCGGGCGTCGGCGCCCGGTACGAGCTGCGCGAGGTCGACGAGGACGGGCTCGCGCGCCAGGTCGCCGAGGCGCGCCGCGACCGGTGGATGGGCTTCCAGATCACCGCGCCGTACAAGCTCCGCGTGATGGAGCTGCTCGACGAGATCGAGCCGGGCGCCCGCGCCATCGGCGCGGTCAACAGCGTCGCCGCCGCCCCCGACGGCCGCCTGGTCGGCTTCAACACCGACGTCGTCGGATTCATGGCGGGCGTCCAGGAGTGCCTCGGCGGCGACGTGAAGGGCCGGTCGGTGGTCGTCGCGGGGTCGGGCGGGGTCGGCCACGCGGCCGTCTACGGCCTGGCC
>JBOHBY010000886.1:0-4885 GCA_050698635.1 Spirillospora sp. | reverse complement strand
GTCGCGGTGACGGCGGCGGCCGCCGTCGACAGGAACGTCCTGCGGCTGGCGGCTGGAGTCGGTTCGGCGGGGGATGCGTTGATGTCCACGCATCGATCTTTCTCCGTATCCGGGCCGTGTCCAGGCCCAGACGCGCCAGTCATCGCCTCACCCGGGTGTGGACAATTGCACCGATCCTCCAGGGGATAGGTTCGGAGCTATGGCTTCGATCCACAAGACCACGATGACCCCGACCAAGCTGGAGCTTCTCGCGCGGTGGCTGCCGTCGCGGCCGTGGTACGCGGGCCCGGCGGACGGGCCCGAGCTGTCCAGGGCCGGCGGTTTCCGGCTGGACGACCCGCGCGGGGCGGTCGGGATCGAGTTCATGGTGGTCGTGGACACGTCCGGAGACGGCGCCGTCGCGTACCACGTCCCGCTCACCTACCGTGACGCGCCGCTCGACGGCGCTGACCAGGCGCTCATCGGCACGTCCGAGCACGGTGTGCTCGGACGGCGCTGGATCTACGACGGCACGCGCGACCCGGTCCTGGTCGCCCGGCTCGTCGCGCTCTTCCAGGGCCGCGCCGAGCCGCAGCACCAGAGCCGGAGCGACACCCCGGACCCGTCCGTCACCTACGACTTCACCGGCGACTTCACCCGCGACTTCACCGGCGACGGGACGCCGGACATGGCCGCGCCGACCACCGTCAAGGACGCCCCGCACGGCACCGACATCGCGGTGGAGACCGACCCTCGCGGCGCGCTGACCATCCGGATCATGCGCGTCCTCCGCCAGGACCAGCCGGGAACGGCCGGAGCCCAGGGCATCGTCACCGCCGGCTGGCATTCACCGGACGGCGACGAGTACCGCGGGCCGTTCGCCGTCCTCACCACCTGACCTCCGGCGCCGCGCGCGGCACCGGCGGCCGGCGTCAGGCCTTGGCGTACTCGCCGATGCCGCCGCCGAAGTCGAACACCACGCACGGCTCGTCGCCGACGACCCACGCGTCATGGCCCGGCGACACGACGAACACGTCACCGGCGCCGACCTCGCCTTCGGCTCCGTCCCGCATGCGCAACCGCATCCGCCCCCGGACGACGTAGCCGTTGTGGTGCACCTCGCAGAGGTCCGTGCCAGCGATCGGCTTGACCGAGTCCGTCCAGCGCCATCCGGGTTCGAACGTCGCCTTGCCGAACACCATCCCGGTCAGGTTGACGAGTTCGAGATGCGCCCTTGGCATGTCGCGCCGGTCGTCCGGCTTCTCGATGCTCTTGATCTCCATCATGACGGTTCCCCCTTCACCATCATTTCCACGCTCGCACTGGCCCTGACCTGCGTCAAGGAATCCGATAAGCAACTCAGGTTGACACGGTCGCCACTGTCAACCTAGGTTGCTTACATGTCGGGTATCGAGGTTCCCGCCCCGGCGGACTCCGCGGAGGCGCTGGCGGCCGTCGTGGCACTGCGGCGGCTGGCCGACCGGCTGGAGGACGAGGCGGTCGAGAAGGCCATGCGCGCGGGCTGGACATGGTCGGACGTCGCCGAGGCACTCGGCGTCACTCGCCAGGCGGTCCACAAGAAGCACGCCAGGCGGCTCATCGCCGCGGGCGTCGAGTTGCCGAGGAGGCGCTGATGCCGCAGGAGTTCGGCAGGTATGTCAAGGCGGTCATGGAGCGCGCGACCGACGAGGCGCAGGAGACGGGCTCGGCGACGGTCGAGGCGGAGCACGTCCTGCTGGCGATCGCCGCCGAGCCGGAGAGCGGCATCCGCGACCTGCTGACCTCGGCGGGCCTCGACCAGCAGCGGATCCGCGACGCGCTGGACGAGGAGTTCAGGCGGAGCCTGGTCGCGGCCGGAGTCGTCGTCGAGGGCCGTGAGCTACCGCGCCCGCGGAGATCCGCGAAGCGCCCGTCGCGTATGGGGGCGTCGGTCAAGCTCATCCTCGAACGTGGCGTGGTGACGGCCACCAACAAGAGAAGTCTGCGACCGGCGCATGTGCTCCTAGGCGTGCTGCAACTCAATGTCGGCACCGTTCCCCGCGCTCTCGCGCTGACAGGCGCCGACCTCGACGAGCTCACGGCACGCGTGCGCCGCTCCCTGTCGGACGAGACGGAAAAGCGATGACAAGCGGCAAAGAGGCCGTCCTGGAAGTCGACGGTCTGCGCATGCGTTACGGCGCCAACGACGTCCTGCGCGGCGTGTCCTTCCGGGCGCATCGCGGCGAGGTGGTGACGCTTCTCGGTCCCAATGGCGCAGGGAAGACGACGACGATCGAGATTCTGGAAGGGTTCCGGATGCGATCGGCCGGACGGGTCAGCGTCCTCGGCACCGATCCGGCACGCGGCGACGAGCGTTGGAGGGCCCGGCTCGGCGTCGTCCTGCAATCCTGGCGCGACCATGCCAAATGGCGGGTGCGCGAACTACTCGCCCATCAGGGCTCCTATTACGCACGCCATTCCACCGACCGGATCAAGCGACCGTGGGACACCGACGAGCTCATCTCCCTGGTCGGCCTGACCGAGCATTCCGGCAAGCAGCTCAGAATGCTCTCCGGCGGGCAGCGACGCCGCCTGGACGTGGCGATCGGCCTGGTCGGCCGTCCCGAGATGCTGTTCCTCGACGAGCCCACCGCCGGTTTCGACCCGCAGGCCAGGCACGACTTCCACGCCCTGATCCGGGGCCTGGCCGCGGCAGGCGAGACCACGATCATGCTCACCACCCACGACCTGCCCGAGGCGGAGAAACTCGCCGACCGCATCCTCATCCTCAACGGGGGACGGATCGTCGCCGACGGCACCGCCGAGCAACTCGCCGACCAGATCGTCGGCGAGGACGAGGTCGGCTGGACGCTCAACGGACGACGCCACCGCCGGTCCACCAGCGACTCGACCGCATTCGTCTTCGACCTTTTCAAGAAGCACGGCGAAGCCGTCTCCGACCTTGAGATCAGCACCTCGTCACTGGAGAACACCTATCTCTCCCTGGTACAGGGCGCCGAATCCGGCCAAAAGGAGGCAGTGTCATGACCCCGCTCAGGATCACGACCACGATCCGCGCGGGTTTCGCCCGCGGCCTGATCGAGCTTCGCCAGGCGTTCACCGGCTACGACCTGATCCCGCAGATCTTCTGGCCCGCCGCCACGCTCGCGGCCGTCTTCTTCCTGCGGAACCGCCAGTTCCAGGACAGCGGGTTCAAGTTGGGCACGCTGATCCTCCCGAGCGTCCTCGGAATGTTCATCGCCTTCGGCATGCTCCTGGTGATCCAGTACCTCACCGCGGAACGCGAGGACGGCACGCTCCTGCGCGCCAAGGCCACCCCGGACGGAATTCACGCCTATTACGTCGGCAAACTCGTCACGACGTCCGGCACCATCCTGGTGTACCTGGCGATCCTCCTCGTCCCCGGGATCTTCATCGTCGACGGCACCGAACTCGGCACCGCCGGAGCCTGGCTGACCATGGCCTGGGTGCTCGTCCTCGGGCTGGTGGCGACGCAGTCGATCGGCGCGGTGCTCGGCTCCCTGATCTCCAGCCCGCGCGGCGCCGGCCTGGCGGTGCTCCCGGTCATGGGGCTGATCTCGATCTCCGGCATCTTCTACCCGATCACCGCGCTGCCCGGCTGGCTGCGCTGGGTCGCCGAGGTCTTCCCCGTCTACTGGCTCGGCCTCGGCATGCGTTCGGCGCTGCTGCCGGGCGGTATGGCGGACGTCGAGATCGGCCATTCCTGGCGGCGGCTGGAGACCTTCGGCGTCCTCGGGGCGTGGGCGCTGGCGGGGCTCGTCCTCGCGCCGGTCCTGCTGGGCCGCGTGGCCCGCCGCGAATCCGGCTCCCGCCTGGCCGGATACCGCGAGAAGGCGCTCCAGCGCGTCGGATGACCTGCCGAAACCCATTGGTACGATCTTGAAGCTCGGGAAGGGGGCGACATGGAGTATTTCTTCTACTGCCGTGACCGGCCGGACACCGGAGCGCTGCGCGACGAACTCGTCGAGACCCACTGGTCGTTCATGGACCGCTACGCCGAGACGATGATCGCGCGCGGTCCCACCCTCACGGCGGACGGCACGGTCGCGACCGGCAGCATGCACATCGTCGGCCTGCCCGACGCGGCCGCCGCGCAGGAGTTCGCGTTCGAGGAGCCCAACTACCAGGCCGGTGTCTACGGCGAGGTCCTGATCCGCCGCTGGCGGAACGTTCTGGGCCGCACGATGTGGGAGTTCACCGGGGCGACGGCCGGATACCAGCGCTTCCTGATCATCGCGCACGCCAAGCCGGACACGACCGCGCCACCCGCCTCCCTCGAAGAGGCGCACCACGGCTACCTCGACGCCGGCTACCGCGACCGCCTGATCGCCTACGGTCCGCTGCTGTCCGAGGACGGCGCCGAGTGGACGGGCACGGCCCTGCTCGTCGAGCTTCCGGACCGCGCCGCCGCCGAAGCGCTGATGGCCGACGACCCCTACGCCCGCGACGGGCTGTACGAGAACGTCGAGATCCACTACTGGGAGTTCGGCGGACGCAGAACGTGAAGCTGCTCTCGGTCAACATCGGCAAGCCCCGGGCCGACCCTTGGAGCACCGCCGCGATCACGGGCATCGACAAGCGCCCGGCCGCCGCATCGCCTGATCGCCTGATCCTACGAGCCGCCTGATCGCCTGACCCTACGAGCCGCCCGGCAGGGACAGGCCCTGCTCCAGGACGTCCAGGGCCCGGTTCACCTCGACGCGGACATCGGCCGCCAGGTCGGCGACCCGCTCATCGGCCAGGACACGGCGCCGCACGTATCCGACAAGCGCGGTGTGGACGCCGACCAGCGCGTTCGCCACGGCCTGGGCGCACAGGTCGCCCGGCGGCGCGCCCGCCTCGGCGGCGAGCACGGCGGCGAGGGAGTCGGCGCTCAGGGCGGCCG
>JBOHBY010000885.1:0-5481 GCA_050698635.1 Spirillospora sp. | reverse complement strand
CTGTCGGACCCCGCCGCTACCGTAGGGCCGACCTTCCCCTCCCGTCGGCCGAGAGAGAAACGCCCCGTGGCAGACCGCCTCGTCGTGCGTGGAGCACGTGAGCACAACCTCAAGGACATCCACGTCGACCTGCCCCGCAACAGCCTGATCGTGTACACCGGGCTGTCCGGGTCCGGGAAGTCCAGCCTGGCCTTCGACACGATCTTCGCCGAGGGCCAGCGCCGCTACGTGGAGTCGCTGAGCGCGTACGCGCGGCAGTTCCTCGGCCAGATGGACAAGCCCGACGTCGACTTCATCGAGGGCCTGTCCCCGGCGGTGTCGATCGACCAGAAGTCGACCAGCAAGAACCCGCGCTCGACGGTCGGCACGATCACCGAGGTGTACGACTACCTGCGGCTGCTGTACGCGCGGATCGGGCACCCGCACTGTCCCGAGTGCGGCCGTCCGATCAGCAGGCAGGCGCCGCAGCAGATCGTCGACCGGGTGCTGGAACTGGAGTCCGGCACCCGCTTCCAGGTGCTCGCGCCCGTGATCCGCGGGCGCAAGGGCGAGTACCTGGAGCTGTTCCGCGAGCTCCAGTCGAAGGGCTACTCACGGGCGCTGGTCGACGGCCAGATGATCCGCCTGGACGAGCCCCCCAAGCTGAAGAAGCAGGAGAAGCACGACGTCTCCGTCGTCGTCGACCGGCTCTCGGTGAAAGACTCCGCGCGCCAGCGGCTCGCCGACTCGGTCGAGACCGCGCTGGGCCTGGCGGGCGGCACGATCGTGCTCGACTTCGTCGACCTGCCCGAAGGCGACGAGCACCGCACCCGGATGTACTCCGAGCACCTCTACTGCCCCTACGACGACCTGTCGTTCGAGGAGCTGGAGCCGCGGTCGTTCTCGTTCAACTCGCCCTACGGCGCCTGCCCCGACTGCACCGGGCTCGGCACGCGCATGGAGGTCGACCCCGAGCTCGTCATCCCGGACGAGGAGCTGTCCCTCGGCGAGGGGGCGATCCAGCCGTGGTCGAACGGGCACGTCAGCGATTACTTCCTGCGGCTGCTGTCCGCGCTCGGCGACGCGATGGGCTTCGACCTCAACACGCCGTGGGAGCGGCTGCCCGCCAAGGCGCGCAAGGCGATCCTGAACGGGCACGAGACCCAGGTCCACGTCCGCTACAAGAACCGCTACGGCCGGACGAGGTCGTACTACACGGCCTACGAAGGCGTGATCCCCTACATCCACCGGCGGCACGCCGAGTCCGAGAGCGACTCCAGCCGGGAGAAGCTCGAAGGCTACATGCGCGAGATCCCGTGCCCGACGTGCGAGGGCGCCCGGCTCAAGCCGGTCGTGCTCGCCGTCACCATGGGCGGGATGTCGATCGCCGAGGTCGCCTCGATGCCGATCGGCGAGGCCGCGAAGTTCCTGCTCGCGATGGAGCTGAACGAGCGCGAGACGCACATCGCCGAACGCGTCCTGAAGGAGATCAACGCGCGGCTCGGGTTCCTGCTGGACGTCGGCCTCGACTACCTCACCCTCGACCGGGCGTCGGCGACGCTCGCGGGCGGCGAGGCGCAGCGCATCCGGCTGGCGACGCAGATCGGGTCCGGGCTGGTCGGCGTCCTGTACGTGCTGGACGAGCCGTCCATCGGCCTGCACCAGCGCGACAACCACCGGCTGCTGGAGACGCTGATCCGGCTCCGCGACATGGGCAACACGCTCATCGTCGTCGAGCACGACGAGGACACCATCGAGGCGGCCGACTGGATCGTCGACATCGGCCCCCGCGCCGGGGAGCACGGCGGCGAGATCGTCGTGTCGGGCACGCTCGACGAGCTGAAGAAGACCGAGCGCTCGCTGACCGGCGCGTACCTCGACGGGCGCCGCGAGATCGCCGTCCCGGAGATCCGCCGCCCATGCACGCGGGGCCGCGAGGTCACCGTCAAGGGCGCCCTGCAGAACAACCTGCGCGACGTGGACGTCTCGTTCCCGCTCGGCGTCCTCACCGCCGTCACCGGCGTGTCCGGTTCCGGCAAGTCGACGCTGGTCAACGACATCCTCTACAACGCGCTCGCGAAGAAGCTGAACGGCGCGAAGACCGTGCCGGGCAAGCACAAGCGGGTCAACGGCGTCGACCAGCTCGACAAGGTCGTGCACGTCGACCAGTCGCCGATCGGCCGGACGCCGCGTTCCAACCCGGCGACCTACACCGGCGTGTTCGACCACATCCGCAAGCTGTTCGCGCAGACGACCGAGGCGAAGGTGCGCGGCTACCAGCCGGGCCGGTTTTCCTTCAACGTCAAGGGCGGGCGCTGCGAGAACTGCGCCGGCGACGGCACCATCAAGATCGAGATGAACTTCCTGCCGGACGTCTACGTCCCCTGCGAGGTCTGCCACGGCGCCCGCTACAACCGGGAGACCCTGGAGGTCCACTACAAGGGCAAGACGATCTCCGAGGTGCTCGACATGCCGATCGAGCAGGCCACGACGTTCTTCGAGCCGGTCACCGCGATCCACCGGCATCTGAAGACGCTGAACGACGTCGGGCTCGGGTACGTCCGGCTCGGCCAGCCAGCGCCGACCCTGTCGGGCGGCGAGGCGCAGCGCGTCAAGCTGGCCTCGGAGCTGCAGAAACGGTCGACAGGGCGCACCATCTACGTGCTGGACGAGCCGACCACCTGCCTGCACTTCGAGGACATCCGCAGGCTCCTCGGCGTGCTGAACGGCCTGGTCGACAAGGGCAACACGGTGATCGTCATCGAGCACAACCTGGACGTGATCAAGACCGCCGACTGGATCATCGACATGGGCCCCGAGGGCGGCTCCCGGGGCGGCACGGTCGTCGCGACCGGCACCCCCGAGGACGTCGCCGCGGTCGACGCCAGCCACACCGGCCAGTTCCTCTCCAAGATCCTCTCCTGACCGGTGCTGTCCTGACCGGTCCGGGACACGGCGAGAATTCGCCACCGATTCGCTGAACCGTTCGCGTGGTCCGGCCCGTGCTGTGGGGTGAGGCGCTGAAAGGCGCGTCCCGCGGGATCCTGGCCGCGGGGCCGGCCGGGCCGGCGGCGTGCGGGGGAGATCCCCGCGGGCAGGGACGCCGCAGGTCCGGTCCACTGTTCCTGGATCCTGGAGCCCCTCCCATGGGTATGTGACGGGCGCGGCCTGGGGACATATCCGGAATGCCTGACGCGAAGCTGTGGGACGACCCAGACCCCCGACGGTCCTACGACGTCGTCATCGTCGGCGCGGGCGGGCACGGGCTCGCCACCGCCTGGTACCTGGCCCGCGACCACGGGATCACCGATGTGGCCGTCCTCGAACGCGGATGGCTCGCGGGCGGCAACATGGCCCGCAACACCACGATCATCCGCTCCAACTACCTCTGGGACGAGAGCGCCGCCATCTACGAGCACTCCCTGCGGCTCTGGGAGGGGCTTGAGGACGATCTCGGCCGCGACCTGAAGTTCAGCCGGCGCGGTGTCCTCAACCTGGCGCACAGCCCCGCCGACGTGCGCGAAGGCGTCCGGCGCGTCAACGCCAACCGGTTGAACGGCGTCGATGCCGAGTGGTTGGAGCCCGGCGACGTCAAGGAACTCGTCCCGATCCTGGACACGAGCCCGAGCGTGCGGTTCCCCGTCCTCGGCGGAACGTTCCAGCCGCGCGGCGGCATCGCGCGCCACGACCAGGTCGCGTGGGGCTTCGCCAAGGCGGCGCACGAACGCGGCGTCCATCTCATCCAGAACTGCGAGGTCACCGGTTTCCGGCGGCGCGCGCCGGGCGGGGCGGTGACGGGCGTGGAGACCTCACGGGGATTCATCGCCGCCGGACGGGTCGCGCTGTGCGCGGCCGGGCACACTTCCTTGCTCGCCGACATGCTCGGCATACGGCTGCCCCTGCAAAGCCACCCGTTGCAGGCTCTCGTGTCGGAACTGCTGGAACCCGTTCTGGACACGGTGGTGATGTCGAACGCCGTCCACGTGTACGTCAGCCAGGCCCAGAAAGGCGAACTGGTCATGGGTGCGGGCATCGACGCGTTCAACGGGTACGGGCAGCGCGGGTCGTTCCACGTCATCGAGCAGCAGATCGCGGCGGCCGTCGAACTGTTCCCCATTTTCGCGCGGGCGCACGTCCTGCGCACATGGGGCGGCATCGTGGACGTCTCGCCGGACGCCTCACCCATCATCGGCCCGGCCCCGGTGGAGAACGTGTTCCTCAACTGCGGCTGGGGCACCGGCGGCTTCAAGGCCACTCCAGGGGCCGGGCACGTCTACGCCGACACCATCGCGCACGGACGCCCGCACCCGCTCGCCGAGCCGTTCGGACTGGAACGCTTCACGACGGGCGCGCTCATCGACGAACACGGTGCCGCGGCCGTCGCGCACTAGGGGGACACCATGTTGCTCATTCCCTGCCCATGGTGCGGTGACCGCGACGAGGTCGAATTCCACTACGGAGGACAGGCGCACCTAGCGTTCCCGTCCGATCCGGACGCGCTGGACGACTCCGCCTGGGCCGACTACGTGTTCATGCGCGACAACCCGAAGGGCTGGTTCCGCGAACGGTGGATGCACGTCGCGGGGTGCCGTCGCTGGTTCAACGTCGTCCGCCACACCGTCACGTACGAGATCGCGGGTTCGTACCGTCCCGGGGACGTCCCGCCGGAGGTCGCTTCATGACCGGCCCCTTCCGCACCGAGCTGGGCGGTTCGCACATCGACCGTTCACGCACGCTCACGTTCGTCTTCGACGGTGCGTCCTACACGGCGCATCCGGGGGACACGCTGGCGTCCGCGCTGCTCGCGCATGGCGTACGCGTCGTCGCGCGCGGCCCGTACACGGGACGGCCGCGCGGCGTCTACAGCGCCGGGGCCGAGGAGCCGAACGCGTTCGTCCAGGTCGAGTCAGGGCCGGGGGAGCCCATGGTGCGGGCGACGCGCCTGGAGGTGCACGACGGTCTGCGCGTCTCTTCCCTGGCCGGACGCGGGCGCCTCCTGGACGCCCTCGACCCGAGCCGGTACGACAAGACGTACGCGCACTGCGACGTCCTCGTCGTCGGCGGTGGCACGTCCGGTCGCGCGGCGGCCCGCGAGGCGGCGGTGGCGGGCGGCCGCGTGATCATCGCCGACGAGCGTCCCGGCATCGCGCTCGAACCGTCCGAAGAAGTGACCGTCCTGCCGCGCACCACCGTCACCGGCCACTACGACCACGGGTTCTTCGTCGCCGTGGAACGCCGCACCGACCACCTCGGCGACGCCGCGCCCGCCCGCATGGCCCGGCGGCGGCTCTGGCACATCCGCGCCCGCCGCGTCGTCCTGGCGACCGGTGTCCTGGAACGGCCTCTCCTGTTCCCGGACAACGACCGTCCCGGCATCATGCTCGCCGGGGCGGCCGCCCGTTATGTCCGGCGCTACGGCGTGCTGCCGGGCCGCCGCGCCGTCGTCTTCGGCGCCCACGACGGCGCGCTGCGGGCCGCGCTCGACCTCCTGGACGCGGGCGT
>JBOHBY010000884.1:0-3572 GCA_050698635.1 Spirillospora sp. | reverse complement strand
CGTCGGCGGCGGGGGACGGCGCGCTGTTCGACGTGGCGGACGTGGAGCGGGCCGCGGCGGAGGCGGTGCTCCAGGCGCCCATCGAGCGATGGATGACGTTCCTGCACCCTGACCAGGTGTCGGTCGTCCGCCGCGACTGGAGCGGACCGGCGCGGGTCAGCGGTCCCGCCGGAACCGGCAAGACCGTCGTGGGCCTGCACCGGGCCGCCCACCTGGCAGGACGCACGACCGGACGCATCATGTACGTCACGTTCGCCAACAACCTGCCGCGGGTGCAGTGCCGCCTGTTCGAGGCGATGGCGGCCGCGTTCGCCGGACGCGTCGAGTTCACCAGCCTCCACACGTGGGCCCGGACGTTCCTGGACGCCCGGGGCGTCCGCCTCAACCTCGACGGGAGCCGCGCGGACGACGCCTTCTCCCGTGCCTGGATGAGCGCGGGCCGCGACAGCGTCCTCCCGGAGATCGACGCCACGCCCGGCTACTGGCGGGAGGAGATCGACTACGTGATCAAGGGACGCGGCCTGACCTCCCTGGAGGAGTACCGCACGGTCGCCCGGCCGGGCCGCCGCACCGCGCTGCGGACCGCGCACCGCGAGGCCCTCTGGCTGCTGTACGAGGAGTACGAGCTGCTGCTCGCCGAACGCGGCGTCTGCGACTTCAACGACGTCCTGCTGGCCGCGCTCGCCGAACTGACCGAACGTCCGGCCAGGCCGCCCTATGCGGCGGTGATCGTGGACGAGGTCCAGGACCTCACGCTCACCGGCGTCAAACTCCTGCACGCCCTGGCCGGGGACGGCCCCAACGGCCTGCTGCTCATCGGCGACGGACAGCAGGCGGTGTATCCGGGCGGGTTCAGGCTCTCCGACGCCGGGATCCGGATCAGGGGCCGCGGGGCGGTGCTGCGCACCAACTACCGCAACGCCGCGACGATCCTGGAGACCGCGCTGGAGCTGGTCTCCGGCGACCCGTTCGACGACCTGGAGGGCCCGAGCCCGAACGGCCGCCGCACCGTCGACGCGACCTACCACGACGGACGGGTCCTGCGCGAGGACGCCGCCGACGCCGCCGACCACGACCGCCGCCTCATCGCGGCCATCAACGACCTGACCGCCCCGGACGGGACGTCCTCGCTGGCCGGCGCGGCCGTCCTGTGCCGGTCGCGCCGCGACATCGACCACTACCACCGCTGCCTGAGCCGCGCCGGGATCCCCGTCCTGCGGCTGGAGCGCTACGACGGGCGTCCGGTCGAGGCCGTCAAGCTCGGCACCTACCGCCGTGCCAAGGGCCTTGAGTTCAAGCAGGTCTTCCTGCCGCACCATGACGCCGACGTCAACGCCGCGATCCCGGCCGCCCCGGCCACCCCGAGCACCCCGAGCACCCCGAACGCCTTGGACACCCCGGACGCCCAGGACGTGCCGGACGATCCGGCCGGTCAAGAACGCTCGGAGTTAGCCCGCCGCCAGCTTTTCGTCGCGATGACCCGGGCCCGTGACCTGCTCTGGCTCGGCTCGGTCACGCCCTCTCGCTGACGCCCGGCGCCGCGCCGGGCAGGATGGGCCCCATGGACTTGGTGGAGTTCCTCCGCGACCGGCTGGCCAGGGACGAACAGATCGCCCAGGCGTGCGCGGGCGCCCCCTGGACGGCCACCCCGGCCGGAACGATCAACACCGGCGGCGAGGACGAGGACGCCGGCGAACCCGTCTTCGTGGCGACGGCGGAGAACGGGGCGTACGCCGAGCACATCGCCCGCCACGACCCGTCCCGGACACTGCGCGAGGTGGCCGCCGCCCGCCAGATCATCGACGACTACGAGAAGGAGACCTGGATCCTCGGCCGGGGTAACCGGAACCCGGGGGCCGAGGCCGCCCATGCCGCCCGTGAGTCCGTCCTGCGGCTGCTGGCCCTCCCGTATGCCGCGCACCCCGCCTACCAGGAGAAATGGCGCCCCTGACGCGGCACTCCCGGCCCCGGGCGCCGATCATCACGGGACGCGCCTGACACATCGGACCCAAGGCCTGTAACCTCGATGGGGAGCCGAGAGGCGCTGCAACGGGCAACGGCCCGCCACGCTCGGCTCCATCTTTGCCGGATCAACAAGGGCGCCTCCCACGAGACTGGGAGGTGCTTGGAAATGACCGAGAACAAGCTTCGCGAGCTTCTGGACCAGCGGATCGCCGTCCTCGACGGCGCGTGGGGCACGATGCTCCAGGGCGTGGGCCTCACCCCGGACGACTACCGCAGCGAGCTCATCGCCGACGACCATCCGAAGGACGTCGCCGGCGACCCCGACCTGCTGAACCTGACCCGTCCCGACGTGATCCTGGACATCCACCGCCAGTACCTCGACGCCGGCGCCGACATCACCACCACCAACACGTTCACCGCGACGAGCATCGCCCAGGCCGACTACGGGCTTGAACACCTCGTCCGCGACATGAACGTGGGGGCCGCCAGGCTGGCCCGCCAGGCCGCCGACGAGGCCGGCGGACGCCTCGTCGCCGGGTCCGTCGGCCCGCTGAACGTCACGCTCTCCCTGTCGCCCCGCGTCGAGGACCCGTCCTACCGCAAAGTCACGTTCGACCAGGTCAAAGCCTCGTACGCGGAGCAGATCAGCGGCCTGGCCGAAGGCGGCGTCGACTTCCTCCTGATCGAGACGATCTTCGACACGCTGAACGCGAAGGCCGCGATCGCCGCCGCCCGCGAGGTCGCCCCGCAACTGCCGCTGTGGATCTCGGTCACGATCGTCGACCTCAGCGGACGGACGCTGTCCGGCCAGACCGTCGAGGCGTTCTGGCGGTCCGTCGAGCACGCCGAGCCGCTCGTCGTCGGCGTGAACTGCTCGCTGGGCGCCGACGAGATGCGCCAGCACGTCGAGGAACTGGCCAGGGTCGCCGGGACGTTCACCGCGTCCCATCCGAACGCCGGTCTCCCGAACGCGTTCGGCGGCTACGACGAGACGCCGGACGAGACCAGCGGCAAGGTCTTCGAGTTCGCCGCGTCCGGCCTGGTCAACGCGGTCGGCGGCTGCTGCGGGACGGGCCCGGAGCACATCGCCCGCATCGCCGAGGCCGTGCGCGGCACCGCGCCCCGCGAGCTCCCGAGGCCCGCCAGTGCGGCCCGCTTCAGCGGCCTGGAGCCCTTCGAGATCGGCCAGGACACCGGGTTCGTCATGATCGGCGAGCGCACCAACGTCACCGGCTCCAAGCGGTTCCGCAAGCTCATCGAGTCGGGCGACCACCAGGCCGCGGTGGACGTCGCGCTCGAACAGGTCCGCGGCGGCGCGAACCTCCTCGACGTCAACATGGACGCCGACCTGCTCGACAGCGAGCGGGAGATGACGACGTTCCTCAACCTGATCGCCACCGAGCCCGAGGTCGCCCGCATCCCGATCATGGTGGACAGCTCCCGGTGGAGCGTGCTGGAGGCCGGGCTGAAGACCGTCCAGGGCAAGGGCGTCGTCAACTCGATCAGCCTGAAGGAGGGCGAGGGCCCGTTCCTGGAGCAGGCCCGCCGCGTCCGCGACTTCGGCGCGGGCGTCGTCGTCATGGCCTTCGACGAGACCGGCCAGGCCG